>NZ_AAEW02000010.1 GCF_000167355.1 Desulfuromonas acetoxidans DSM 684 | reverse complement strand
TTATAGTGTATTTTTCACTGTAGAGTCTTTGAGTACGATGATCCGGCGTTTTTCCTACGCCACTCTCTTCACTAGACTCCTCACACAACAAGCCACTCACGGCTTTCAGTTCACTTTGATCCCCAACAAAGGACGTGATTTTTTATGACCGACACCAACAGCACACAAGCCATTCCCGCCGCATTCACTCTGGTCAGCACCACTGATCTACCGGAATTGAATGCGACCCTGCTGCAACTTCGTCATAACGTGACCGGTGCACGCCTGGTTCATATTGAAAATGAAGATACCAATAACCTGTTTGCCGTCGCCTTTAAAACGCCACCTTCCGATTCAACCGGGGTTGCCCACATCCTTGAACACACCGCGCTGTGTGGCTCGAAGAACTTTCCGGTCCGTGATCCGTTTTTCACCATGCTCAAACGCAGCTTGAATACCTTTATGAATGCGTTTACCGCCAGTGACTGGACCTGCTACCCGTTTTCCAGTCAAAACCATAAAGACTTCTATAACTTACTGGATATTTATCTGGACGCGGCGTTTTTCCCATTGCTGCGCGAACGCGATTTTGCTCAGGAGGGTCACCGTCTGGAGTTTGCTCAGAGTGACGACCCGACGTCGGGACTCACGTTCAAAGGCGTGGTGTTTAACGAGATGAAGGGCGCCATGGCCGACCCATCCTCCCTGTTGTCACGCCGCACCACCCGGCATCTTTATCCCACGACCTGTTACCACCACAACTCCGGTGGCGAACCGGAAGATATTCCCGACTTAAGCTGGCAGCAGTTGCGTGATTTTCACGCCGAGTTCTACCATCCCAGCAATGCCTGCTTTTTCACCTACGGCAACTTCCCACTGGCCGATCACCTCGAGGTCATTGAGGAAAAGGTTCTCAGCCAATTCCAGGCTCGCGCGGTTAACAGTGAGGTCCCTCAGGAACAACGCTTCACTGCGCCACTGACGGTCAAGGAACCGTTTCCCATTGACGAACAGGAGGAGTTGACCGGCAAAAGCATGGTACACCTGAGCTGGCTATGCAGTGACATCTCCGACAGCTATACACGTCTCAGCCTTACACTGCTGTCTCAATTGCTGCTCGGCAATTCGGCGTCACCGCTGTACAAGGCGTTGCTCGACTCCGGCCTTGGCACCAACCTTACGCCGGGCTGTGGTTACCACGATGACTACCGCTCCACCTGTTTTACCGTTGGCCTGCAAGGAACGGATGAAGACAAATCAGACCAGATTGAAAACCTGGTCCTTGAGACCCTCCGAAAAATTGCCGACGACGGATTCAGTCGCGAACGCATTGATGCGGCCATCCACCGCCTGGAACTGGTCAACCGGGAAGTCAGTGGCGACAGTTATCCCTACGCTATTATGATGATGATGCGCATCCTCGGCCCGTGGTTGCATTGCGATGATCCGGTTTCCCCTCTGCAGCTCGACGAAAACCTCACCAGATTGCGCAAAGAACTCGATGACGGCCCGTTCTTTGAAAACCTGATCCGCACTTGGCTGCTCGACAACCCACACCGGGTCAATTTGTGTCTACATCCGGACCCGACGTTGACCAAAGAGATGGAGCAAAAGGAGCAACAGCGCCTTAAAGCCCTTGAGGCCCGCTTGACGGACAATGACCGCCAAAACCTCATTGATCAGGCGCAAACCCTGCAACAGGCGCAGGAGGAAAAAGAGGACGTCAGTTGTTTGCCCTCCCTGGAACTGAGCGACATTGACCCCAAAGAGCCTGAAATTGCCAGTGAAACACTGGCTGTGGGCGACCATGAAGTCACGTTTTATCCGCAACCAACCAATGGACTGGCCTATTTCAATCTCTACTTTCCAGTGAGTGGCGTGGATGCAGAACTACATCCGTATCTGCCATTGTTCAGCAGCCTGCTGACCCAGATCGGTGCCGGAAAATACAGTTATCTGGAGATGGCCGAGCGCATTGAAGCGGGCACCGGCGGCATTCGGGCGTCAGTTGAAATTCTCGATGACATTGCCTCCCTTGACCAGTACCAGCCGCTGCTGCGTTTACGCGGCAAAGCCCTGATCCGCAATGTTGACAACCTGGCAGAAATCCTGGCCGATGTCGCCACCAGTGCTGATTTCACAGACCTGGAGCGCCTGGCCACAGTGATCGGACAAATCAAGACCTCTTGGGAAAATGCCATCCCCGGTTCGGGCCACAGCTATGCGGCCCGCGCTGCCGCCGGTCATCTGACTGCGGCGGGCCAATGCCGTGAACAGTGGTCAGGGCTGACCCAGTTTAAGCAGGTCAAAGAGATTGCCAAACTCAAGGCCGACCAATTGACAGATCTAGCCGCCAAAATGCAAAAAATTGCCAAGCAGTTGTTGCACAGTGACTCGGTACACGCCGCCATCACTGCGGAACAGGACGATTTAGAATCAAACCGCAACGCCATGCAACACCTTCTGGAACGCCTGCCCGGCCTTGGGCATCAGGACGCCATGACAACCGCGGCCACAATCACTCCGCAGGCCGTTCAACTCGGCTGGGCAACATCTATTCCGGTCTCCTATGTGACACGGGTGTTCCGTACCGTGCCGTTGGTCCATGAAGATGCGGCTGCACTAAAGATTCTTGCGGCCTTGCTCAAAGCCAACTTCCTCCACCGTGAGATCCGTGAAAAAGGCGGTGCTTACGGCGGCATGGCTAACAGCAACAGTGAGGCAGGTGTGTTCTCCATGCTCTCCTATCGAGACCCGCACTTGTCACGCACTCTCGACGTTTATGAGCAGGCACTGCAATGGGTTCAGTCCGGTGATTTTGATCAGGAAAAGATCAAGGAAGCGGTTCTTGCCGTGTTCAGCGCCATTGATCGGCCCCTGTCTCCAGGCGGTGTTGGCGCCCATGAGTTTGCCAATGCGCTGCAGGGGATGACCCTTGAAATTCGCCAGCAATTCCGTCAACGCCTGCTGGCGGTCACCAAAGAGCAACTGATCAACGTTGCACAAATATATCTGACCGACAAACTGGCTGAAAGCCCGGTGTCGATCCTGTCCAACGATGAGATTCTGCGTCAGGCACAAGAACAGTTGCCAGATATGGAGATTGTCCGGTTGTAAAACAGCGACCGATTTCAGGACGAAAAAACGCCCCGACGGACTGCCGTCGGGGCGTTTTTCATGCATCAGCAGAGCTGAGTAAATCAGCTTTTTTCAATCTGTAATTGGACAAGAAATTCACCGGAATCCGATTCAAACGGAACCATAACCCAATCGGCTTCGGCCGTACACTCAACATGATAGTCAGCACCAAACACATAAGAAGGCACCGACAGGGTGATGTCTTTTCCCGATTCATCAAGAACCATCTTAATGTTTCCGGCCAGCATGTTAGCCAACTCACCGAACGCATCGGTCACATCCTCATTGACTTCGTCCACATCGAGACCAAGAAAACGGGTAGTAATATCCATCGCCACATCATCAGGAGCATGGATAGCGATCATCCCCTTGCAGCTCCCAGCCAGGCCAACCATGCCAGAGACCGAATCGGTAAAGTTGCTGACCAATACCGGCATTGCAGGCTGAGGAGTCACCTCGAGCATTATCATCGTTTCAAACACTTCCCGCGTGGAATCTATGGTCATCTGTTCTAAATCCAAGATCGACTCTCCTTCGGCTCGGGCTTTTGATCAGTAAGTGCATTACATGTCATATGTCTATTCTAAAGAATTAAAAAATATCACAACATTAGCAGGCCAACCAGTCCCTAAATGAGAAATAACATCATTTTTTTAACGCAGCGGACTCTTTTCAATGAGACGCCGGTGGCAACCTCATAGCCATGGCAACCTCATCGCAGTCAGGAAACTTGGAGCATTTCATACAATCGCCCCAAATTTTATGCGGCAACTCACTTTTTTCAATCAGACTAAAGCCCAGCCGGGCAAAAAATTGTTCTTGGTAGGTCAGAGCAAACAACCGGCTCAACCCCAGTTGACAGGCTTCGTCAATACACGCCTGAACCAACTGGCGGCCACAGCCGCGTCCAGACAAACGTTCAGAAACCACCAGCGAACGAACTTCTGCAAGATCAGCCCACCAGACCTGTAAACTGACCGTCCCCAAAACTTCCCCCTGCTCTTCCAAGACGTAAAAAGAGCGAATAGCCTGATAAATTTCAGCGAGGGAACGTGACAACATCGCTCCTTTGCCGGCATGTTCAGCCAACAGTTTATGGATAATTGGGGCATCAGCGATGCAGGCTTTTCTGATCATGATCTCTCCTTAAGGACCGTTCGTACCTTTTTCGTCCAGAACGCCCCAGCTCCCTGATAACTCAGAAAGCAATTAAAACAACGACGGACGTCGACTGCGCTGCAACAAGTCACGCGCATGACTGACCGTCTGGCTGCTGAGCTGAGCGCCGCCAAGCATACGGGCGAGTTCCTGAACCCGTTCCTCGTCATTGAGACACACCAGCCGCGTTGAGGTCTGATTGTTCTCAACCAGTTTTTCCACCCGGTACTGCACATCGGCATAAGCTGCTACTTGCGGTAGATGGGTAATACACAGCACCTGATGGCCTTCGGCCACAGCGCACAACCGTTCACCGACGGCAGAGGCAGCAACCCCACCGATCCCGGCATCAACTTCGTCGAAAATCATGGTCGTCAGACTGTCGGCACGTGGCGCCACTTTACGCAGTGCCAGCATAATGCGTGACAGTTCACCACCCGAAGCTGTTGACGACAACGGGCGCGGCTCCTGACCGGGGTTGGCCGAAAAGTAAAACTCAGCCTTCTCCAGCCCTAACAAACCCGCTTCACATGTAGTCAACCGCGCTTCAAAGCAGGCATTGGCCATGGCCAGACCGGCCAGTTCCTCCTCCATGGCTTGCTTCAAGCTCTGTGCAGCCTGCTGACGCAGCGATGTGAGTTTCTGCCCCATGGTCATCATCTGGCTGTGAACTTCGCCAATCTGTGCTTCAAGTTGCTCCATGGTCGCCGCACTGTTGCGCAACTGTTCCAACTCCTGCTCAATGTCATCGGCATAGGCGAGAATTCCGTCAATCTCGGCGTGATACTTGCGCTGCAGAGTTGTAATCAGGGCCAGACGTTCTTCCACCTCAGCCTGGCGCTGTTCATCGAACACAACATCATCGGCAAGCTGACGCAATTGGCCGGCGGCATCTTCCAAACCAAACAGGGCATCACGCATGGCTTCAACCGGCCCCAGTAATTTCGGCTCAACCTCGACCAGCCCTTCGAGCACCTGATTAACAGAGCCGAGCTGTTCGCACACCGCCCCCTGATCGGCATAAAGACGTTCATAACCTTGCTGACAGCCGGCATAAAGACGCTCAGCGTGCTGCAAGCGCAACCGTTCAGCAGCTAATTCCTCATCTTCGCCGGATTGCAGAGCCGCCGCAGTAATTTCCTGATGTTGAAAACTGAGCAGATCAATGCGATCCGCACGGTCGCGCTCTGATTGTTGTAGGGTTTCTAGTTGCTTCTGCAGGGTAAGCCACTGACGATAATGGTGCTGATAGTCGCCGAGAAGCTCCTGACACTGGCCAAAGCCGTCCAGAAGGCGTAGATGGTTCTCCACCCGCTGTAATTGTTGTTGATCGTGTTGGCCGAAGATGGCCAGCATCGGTGCCGTCAACTGCTGTAACTGGGCCAAGGTTGCCATAGCACCATTCACGTACACCCGGTTTTTCCCCTGGCGCGACAGACTGCGACGGATTACCAGCTCGTCATCATCGTCAAAATCCATCTCCTGCAGCAATTGGCGTACGCCCGGCTGCTGCTGAAGAGAGAACACCGCCTCAACGTTGGCTGTTTCTTCTCCAGTCCGCACCAGATCACTGCGCACGCGCTGGCCAAGCAACAAGCCCATGGCGTCAATGATAATCGACTTACCGGCGCCGGTTTCACCGCTGAGTACATTGAATCCGGGTCCGAAATTCACCTGAAGCTGTTCAATCACAGCAAGGTTTTTAATGGATAAATCCGTCAGCATACGGGTTAGCGTTCTCCCCAGCGTAATTTAGTGCGCAACACCTCAAAATATTCCTTCTTGGCACTGCGAATCAGGTGGGTACATTGTTCGGCTTTGCAAATTTCCACCACGTCTTGAGCCTGCATGGCCATCCCCACCTGACCATCAGCGGTGAAAAACACCCGCTCTTCGTTGAAACGCATGATGATGCGAATCAGCGATTCATCCGACACGATAATCGGCCGGTTAGTCAGCATATGCGGGCAGATCGGTGTAATCACCAGACAACGCAGTCCCGGATAGATGATTGGCCCTCCGGCAGCCAGGTTATACGCCGTCGATCCGGTGGGCGAGGAAACAATCAGACCGTCCGCCTTAAATGTGGTCAGATAACTGTCATCGACCCACACTTCCATATCGATAATCCGTGCCAGAGCCCCTTTGTTGATCACCACATCATTGAGCACTTGGTATTCGGCAATGCGCTCACCTTCGCGTTCAACCGCCGCCTGCAACATGATGCGATCCGAGATCTCGAAATCATCGTTGATCACCCGTTGCAGTTCATCATAAAGGTCATCCAGCGTGATCTCGGTGAGAAAACCGAGACTACCGAGGTTGACCCCGAGAATCGGCACACCCAGGTTACCCACTTTACGCGCAACAGAGATCAGTGTCCCGTCACCACCGAGTACGACAATACAATCAACCAGTGGCGGCAACTCGCGACTGGGCACACCCTCTGCCGCGCCCATGTTGGCAGCAAGCTTTCTTTCCACCAGCACCCGGATGCCCCGTTCGGCCAACCATGCTTTGAGCTGAATGGCAACCTGAACGGCATCGGGGTTGTTACGTTTGGCATAAATTCCTATTGATTTCATATCATTCCCCATTACAATGCCTCGAAAATCTACCACAGCCCCCCGGCAAAGTCCATCCACAGCGGGACATTGAGGACATTCTGTCACCTGTGCTACAGTGCCGAGGATCTGGTTTTGAAACATCCTGTTAAATCATCTCAGAACAAATGTCAAACTGAAGTTGTTTACACTATTTTTTCACACCGGTTTGACTCTCTTTTTCGAGGCTTTATGGACCTGTTTTCCAGCACTATCAGCGATGATCAAACCCCGCTTGCCGAACGGATGCGTCCGCAGCACCTTGACGAGGTAGTTGGTCAGCAGCATCTGCTGGCTGACGGCTGTCCATTACGCCAGATCATCGAAGCCGACCAGCTTAGTTCGTTGATCTTCTGGGGCCCGCCCGGCACGGGGAAAACCACCCTGGCCCAGGTGATCGCGCAAAGCACCCGCAGCCGATTCGTGTTCTTTTCCGCCATTATGAATGGGGTCAAGGATATCCGTCACATTGTCTCACGCGCCAAAGAAGACCGCTCCATGTACGGCACTCGGACCATCCTGTTTGTCGATGAGATCCACCGTTTCAATAAATCACAGCAGGATGCGTTTCTGCCCGCCCTGGAAAAAGGCGACCTGATCCTCATCGGCGCCACCACGGAAAACCCTTCGTTTGAAGTCAATGCCGCCCTACTCTCGCGGGCACGGGTGTTTGTGCTCAAGCCCCTGCAGCACGACGATATTGTTTTGCTGTTACAACGTGCCCTCAGCGACCCGCGCGGGCTAGCCGATCAGAAACCAGATGTCTCCCAAGAGGCCCTTGACCACCTCGCGCAACTGGCCCAGGGGGATGCCCGTGTCGCACTGGGAAACCTGCAATTGGTGGTGGAAACAGCCAAAGGAAAGCCCATTGATGAGGCTGCCATCTCTCAGACATTGCAACAAAAAGCATTGCGTTACGACAAAGGGGCGGAAGAACATTACAACGTGATTTCCGCGTTTATCAAAAGCGTGCGCGGCTCCAATCCGGATGGTGCTCTGTACTGGTTGGCGCGGATGATTGAAGCAGGAGAAGACCCTTTATTCATTGCCCGCCGTCTGGTGATCCTTGCGGCGGAAGATATCGGCAATGCCGACCCACGCGGCCTGCAACTGGCGATCTCCGCTCAGCAGGCAGTCCATTTTGTCGGTATGCCGGAAGGTCGTATTATTCTTGCCCAGGCCACGACCTATCTGGCCTCAGCACCGAAAAGTAATGCCTCATATCTCGGCATTGACACCGCCCTGGCCGAAGTGCGCCGCAGCGGTCCGTTAGAGGTGCCGTTGCATCTGCGCAATGCGCCGACCAAGCTGATGAAAGAGTTGGATTACGGTAAAGATTATCAATACGCTCACGACAACCCGACAGGCTTTGTCGCTCAGGATTACCTTCCCGACCAACTTCACGGCAGCGAGTTTTATCATCCGGTTGATCGTGGTTATGAAAAAGTGATGGCGGAGCGCCTGGCGTTTTATCGCCAACAGGCCCAGCAGCCTGACGAGGAGGATGCATGAAGCGGCCCTGGCGGACAGGACTCATCATTGCAGGGCTGAGCCTGATTGTGCCGACAACGTCGTTCGCAACCAAAGGGGATTGGCCGGATTGGCCCGAGCATTCACATCACGGATCAGCCCAGCACCCCCATCCTTCGCAGGACAATAGCCTTAATCCACTGGTACAGGGCATCCGTTTTTTTCAACGTTATATCTCTGTGGTTGACAGTCCGCGTTGCCCCATGTACCCCACCTGCTCCGCCTATGCCCTGCAGGCATTGGACAAACACGGTCCGATCCTCGGCAGTTTCATTACCGTGGACCGCTTAATGCATGAAACCAATCCGCTGGAGCAAACCATGCCGCTAAGTGGCTTTGAACGTGAACGATTTTATGATCCACTCAATCGCAATGATTTCTGGTTATCTCAGGAAGATTGAGTTTAAAGGGTCAGCACCCAGACGAAACCAATGGCGGCCACCAGAGTTGAGGCAACCACAGAGAAATAAAAAATATCGTGCTTGCGCCGGCGCCGGGTCACGTTGATCACCAACCCCACCAATCCTGAAAACAGGGCGGTAAATAACACCCACAGCACATAACTCATCAGCTCGTAGTCCCATTCACGACGCACCGGCAAATTGTTAATCCGCTCGAAAAACGTCACCGTCTGCGGTTTGGCAAAGCTGATGCCCAACACTGAAATAACAATCAGAACCCAGCCTCCCAGAGCAAACCAGGGCAACGAGCGAACCCAGACATCTGGGCCCTGACGACGCTCGGTACGATTTTGGCGACGGTCATTGGCATAACGTCCATCGTCTACCCGTCGGCGGTCTACGGAAGGTTCAGGCATGTGTGACTCCTATCAGTTGATTCCGCCATCATCCAGTCGTACTCCGGAAAGCGGTGTCCCGCAGCCGGGACAGGTTCCATGATACAAGCGATTACGTGCCACCTGGAAACCGTGCCGTTCAATCAAGGTTTTACCACACTGACGACAGCGGGTATCTTCACCACGACCACTGGCCACATTACCCAGGTAAATATAATTCAGCCCAGCCTTTTCCCCCAGATTCCGCGCTCGCACCAGACTCTCCACCGGCGTCGGTGGAACGTTCGTCAAACGGTAGGTGGGATAAAAAGCCGTCACGTGCCAGGGCGTTTCGACATCGAGCTGCTCAGCAATAAATCGGGCGATACCGCCAAGTTGCTCCTCATCATCATTGTAGCCGGGAATCACCAGTGTCGTCACTTCCAGCCAGATTCCCAGTTCCTTAAATAACTTGAGACTGTCAAGTACCGGAGCCAGTTGCGCACCACACACCTCACGATAAAACGACTCGCTGAATCCCTTTAAATCAATGTTGGCACCATCCAGGTAAGGGGCCAAGTGGCGCAGAGGTTCTTCAGCCATGTAGCCATTACTCACCATCACATTAAGCAATCCCTCTTGACGGGCCAACCGGGCGGTTTCATACATGTACTCGTAAAAAACCGTCGGTTCCGTATAGGTATAAGAAATGCTCTGGCAGGCGGCCGACAACGCCAGACCAACAACCTGTTTCGGCGGTAAAGAGTCTCCCCGCACAGCAGCATGAGCGGACTCAAGCTGAGAGATACTGGCGTTCTGACAATGGCGGCAACGAAAATTGCACCCCACCGTGGCAATAGAATAACTGCGTGATCCCGGTAAAACATGGAACAACGGCTTCTTCTCAATCGGATCGATATGGGCAGCAATCGCTAAACCATCGTTGAGGGAGTAGAGAACTCCGTCTCTGTTTTCCCGCACCCGGCAACGGCCACGGTGCCCAGCACCAATCACACAATGAAATCGGCACAGCTCACAACGAACCTGCCCGCCCTCCAATGGACTCCAGAACATGGCTTCACGCATGACATCCTCCACGTCTACTCTTCGCGTCGATATCTTAACGTAAAAAGTTTAACAAAAAGTTTTTTAGAACAAGAAAAAGATTTGTCCAAACGGCACTTCTGGGAAAAAAAGTTTTCTGGCAGATAAGACTTGACCGCCTGAGGGCTTCTCACTATAATCCGTTCTGCTCGTGCCGAAGTGGTGGAATTGGTAGACACGTCGGTCTCAAAAACCGATGGCTTCTGGCCGTGCCGGTTCGATTCCGGCCTTCGGCACCAAAGAAAAAACAAAGGGTTACGCTAACGCGTAGCCCTTTTTGTTTTTGTAGACTTGCTCATTTGGGACATTTTTGGGACACTGGGTAAAATTTAACGTTTCAAAAGGAGTCTGTAAATGGCCTCAATTGGAAAGCGTGGTCCCTACCAATGGCAAGTCAAAATCAGAAGAAAAGGCTATCCACTTCAATCCAAAACTTTTGAAACCGAAGTAGAAGCCAAGAAATGGGCAAGACTGATTGAAAGCGAAATGGACCGAGGAGTCTTTCACTCTCAAGTCGAGGCTGAGAACACAACACTTGATGAGGCGTTAGAGCGATATCTCCAGGAAATCACCCCTTCTAAAAAAGGCGCAAAACAAGAGCGAAGTCGTATCAATATACTTCGAAAGTCCCCCCTAGCCCCTCGCTTTCTAGCATCAATTCGAGGAACTGACATCGCCAAATATCGTGATGAACGATTGCAAGATCGAAGTCCAATCACTGTCAATAATGAGTTAATCGTCTTATCCCACCTATTCTCTGTTGCGCGCAAAGAATGGGGAATGGAAGCGCTGAGAAACCCCGTTAGCGACATTCGCAAGCCGAAGCTGCCACCTGGTCGAGACAGAAGACTGGGTTATACCCCGTTTCTACGGACGGCTTGAAAACAACTGAAACTCCATATCACGTCTAGCAATCCTTTTCCTCATTCGTGGATTATGGAAGCGTTCAATATAGTTGAATAGATCCGCTTTGGCGGCATCCATTGTCGGATATCTCATCCGATTTGTGCGTTCTCGCTTGAGAACACCAAAGAATCCCTCGCAGGCTGCGTTATCTCCACAATGACCAACAGCACTCATGGAGCAAACCAAGGCGTTCTCCTTCAAGAATCTTTGGTAGTCCGTGCTGCGAAATTGACTGCCGCGATCCGAATGCAAAATCACATGGTTACTTTCTTGACGTTGCCACACGGCCATTTCAACGGCACGGATCACCATCTGCCGGTCTTGGCGATGGTGCATTGACCAGCCAACGACCAACTTGCTGAACAGATCGATGACAACACACAGATAAAGTTTTCCTTCGCCGGTCTTGAGTTCTGTGATGTCTGTGACCCATTTTTGTTCTGGTTCCAATGCCTTAAAATCACGCTGCAACTGATTCTGAACATCGGCAGGGACTACAACTGGTGTGTGATATCGACCTCGTTTTTTCTTTCGCGGCCAGCCTTGAAGTCCGGCTGAAGCCATTAAACGAGCAATGCGATTTTTACTTGCAGTCTCTCCGGTTTCCCGAAGGTCTTCATGCATACGCGGAACACCAATGGCACCGTTGCTGTCTTCATGGATTTCACGAATGCGCTTCAGTAGACGCTCGTTGTCAATCTGTCGTGTGCTGGGGGATCTTTTCTCCCAGTCATAATAACCACTGTGAGAAACTTTGAGGCAACGACACATCAAGCGAATAGGAAATTCATTGCGACAACGTTGAACCGCCTGATACTTCAGGACGACTCCCTGGCAAAGAACGTTGCCGCTTCGCGTAAAAAATCCCGTTCCTTTTTTACCCGGGCTAATTCACGTTTAAGAGCTGCAACCTCATCATCTCTGGGATTTCCAGTCCCGCCAAAGGCATGGCGGCCCTCTGCCTCAGCCTCTCGCTTCCACCGTGAAAGCAGGTTGGCATTGATACCGAGTTCTCTTGCAACCTGAGCGCAACTGACATTAGGCTGGCAAGCCTGTTCTACTGCCCCACGTTTAAATTCCTGACTGAATTTTCTTCTCTTAGACATAAACACTCCTTTAGCCCACTATAGGCTTTTTTGAAGTGTCCGTAAATTCGGGGTAGAACCCGAGCAGTGACTAACAGACTAATGGTGTGTTAAAGTTTGGCCTAGAACTTGGCTACAGACAACCGAATCACGGTAAAGCCTACTGACAGAGCCAAGACAGATAGCTTCACAATTACGCTTACTTAGAGAATTAAGAGTGCCGACATTTGGCGATTCCGGCCTTCGGCACCAGAATAAAATCAAAGGGTTACGCGAAAGCGTAGCCCTTTTTGTTTTTTCTTTGGTGTACGTATTGGGGACATTTCTGGGACACAGAATAGAATTTAAAATTCAAAGAGAGTCTGAAATGAAACTCGAATAATTGAAAATAAATCGGATCGTGAAATCTTTCAATCTAGGTCGAGGCTGAAAACACAGCTCCAGATGAAACATCAACCTCCCCCAAAGCCACTCCTTTTAAAAAAGTTACTAAACACGAACAAAATCGTATCAACACACTTTGCCAAGTTGTCCTCGCACCTCGTTTTCTCGCATCAAGTCTCATCGTCCCTGAATCGCCATATAAAAAAGGGCCACTACCATAATAAGATAGCAGCCCTTCGTCATATTAAATTTTAAACAATGAAACGGATTACTTCGGTTCTATTATTGCCGTTCTGCTGTTATCAACTCGTCAATGATTCCATCGCCATCGGAATCAATAGACAAGATTGCAACATCTCCAGCAACATCGACATATAAGTCCGGTGTCCCAACAAAGTCAGTCAATCCGGTATCTCCATTGTAGTCAACAGTTTGTGTTACGGTCATCAGACCAGTCGTTTCATCAATGGAATACGTTCCCCACTCCATACCGGAGATTTCGGTCGCATCGTCTTGATCCACTTCCATATGGGCGTACGTACCATCGGCATAGAAATTAAACGCCAGGAAATCGTCTGGTGTACTAAAAATTCTCCAGCTGCCAAGAACCCTATTGGATTCAATGCGGCTCGCTGTTATCAACTCGTCAATGATTCCATCACCATCGGAATCAATAGACAAGGTTGCAACATCTCCTGCGATATCGACATATACGTCCGGTGTCCCTACAAAGTCAGTCAGTCCGGTATCTCCATTGTAGTCAACAGTTTGTGCCACAGTCACTAGGCCAGTCGTTTCATCAATGGAATACGTTCCCCACTCCATCCCGGAGATTTCAGTCGTATCGTCTTGATCCACTTCCATATGGGCGTACGTGCCGTCGGCATAAAAATTAATCGCCAGAAAATCGTCCCCGGTACCAGAAATTCTCCATCCACCAAGAATTGAAGCCGAGAGGTCCTCTACTTGGAAATAGTCTTCTGCAGCAGCCCGATCAAAATAAAGACGGTCAGGTGAACCAGCATCACCACTTACATCGAGATAAGTATCGGTCACGACGTCGACCGTGAGCGTCATAGCGCCCTCACTGTCTGTCACAACAAAAGACATACCATCAAGGGTCGTACTAACAATGCCTGAGTCGCTACCACCGACCAGCTCAGTCCATGTTGCGCTCGTTGCGTCAGCATTAAACACCCACTTCTCAAGGGTCCCGGTCTGATCATAAAGAGTCGTGTAAAATGTTTGTCCTGCAAGAATTGAGAGCAGAGGCTCAATAGCAACCTGGAAGTAACCTTCTGCAGCAGCCCGATCAAAATACAGGCGATCCGGTGCACCAGTATCACCACTCACGTCCAGATAAGTCTCGGTCACGACGTCGACCGTGAGCGCCATAGCCCCCTCATTGTCTGTCACGACAAAAGACATACCATCAAGAGTCATGCTAACAGTGCCTGAGTCGCTGCCACCAACCAGCTCTGTCCATGTTGCGCTCGTTGCATCGGCATTGATCACCCACTGCTCCAGGGTGCCGGTTTGATCATAGATTGTGGTATAAAATGTTTGCCCTGCGAGAATTGAAACCAGAGGCTCAATATCAACCTGGAAGTAATCTTCTGCAGCAGTCCGATCAAAATAGAGACGATCCGGTGTGCCAGGATCACCGCTCACATCCAGATAGGTATCGGTCACCACATCTACAGTCATCGTCGAAGAGCCTTCACTGTCTGTTGCCGTAAAGGACATGCTTTCAATAGTCAAACTGACCGTTCCAGACTCGCTGCCACCAACCAGCTCTGTCCATGTCGCGCTCGTTGCATCAGCATTGATCACCCACTGCTCAAGAGTGCCGGTTTGATCATAGATTGTGGTATAGAATGTTTGACCTGCCAACAGTGTTGTTAAGACTGTGCCATTGAGGTGATCAAGTGCATCAGTTTCATCGACAAGCGGCTCACCAAGGTCGGCAGCAATTTCTTGATCAAAATCAGGGCTCGTTGGTAGAACACTCGTCTCATCAAGTTCTGAAAAATCTTCTGGAATAGTGATGCCATTAGAGGGGTCACCGTCCGCATCAACAGTCTGCAGAAGTTGAGCAACATTTGCCGCAGCTGCCTCACTCTCAGGATACAGATCAAACGGCGACACAATCTCATCAACGTCACAACTCCCCAGCGAGTATCCGCCTAAAAAGAACTCGACTGAATCCCCACTTGGGCAGGAAAACTCTCCAGCGGCATTGGTGATCCCAGAATCACCGCTGGAACACGTATAATCAATGCCAGCGACCGGGCTGTCAACAAACACACCCGTGACCATCTCAGCACCGTCATTGCTCGTCGACGAGCTGCTACTCCCACCGCCCCCACAGGCAGAGAGGCCCAAAAGCAATGCAGCCATTCCCCCCCAAATAAATATCCTTTTTCTCATGTCATTCCTTTCCTAGTCTGCGTTATTGAAGAAATCTTCCCGTCTTTACACGGTTAAAACGGGCGACAAAGTGATTCACAGAGCGCAATTAAATGATTTCTTCAGTAGATAAATGAGAAAGCCAACAAATGGGCTAACCAACATTGACAACTCCCAACCAAGAAAGGGTTTACGAAAAAACGATACCGTTAGCCCCTCTCGCAGGCATATCCTGAAATCTCTTCAGAAAGACTTTGCTTCCGCGAAACAATTCTTTCTGATATTGGCTATCGAACGTCTTGTCAGAAAATCAAATTGACGAGGGGAAAACTTGCTAGAAATTCACGGTGAAGACATAAACACCCGTAATAACAGGACATAAAAGAAGGCGCCCCGATCTGGCATTCGGCATTAAAACAAAAAGGGTTACGCTGACGCGCAACCCTTTCGTTTTTCCAGAAGTGCATGTTTGGGGGACATTTTTGAAACACGGTGGAGAATCCCACGTTTCAAAAAAATTCTATCAATGGCTTCAATGAATGGACGTGCCACCAACCAGCAGCAAGTCAAAAGCTGAAGACAAGGTTCTCCTATTTACCGGTCAAATAGCGATCAATTGCCGCCGCAGCCCGCTTCCCGTCGCCCATGGCGAGGATCACCGTCGAACCGCCGCGAGTGATGTCTCCACCGGCATATACGCCGGGCAAGGCCGTGGCCCCGTCGTCATCGGCAACGATGTTACCCCAGTCATTGAGTTTCAGCTCTGGAGCCGTGGCAGTCAGTAATGGATTGGCGCGGGTCCCTAACGCATTGACAACAATGTCGACGTTAAGCACTTCTTCAGCGCCGTCAATGGCGATCGGGCGCTGCCGACCGGAAGCATCGGGCTCACCGAGTTCCATCTTCTGGCAACGCAGCGCATTAACCCAGCCATCGTCGCTTCCTTCAACAGCCAACGGCGAGGTGAGCATGACAAACTCGACCCCTTCTGCTTTGGCGTGGTGTACTTCCTCTACGCGGGCCGGCATCTGCTCTTCGCTGCGGCGATAGACGATCATGGCCCGTTCAGCTCCTAAGCGGCGAGCGGTACGCACACAATCCATGGCGGTATTACCGGCTCCGACCACAGCGACGTGTTTGCCTTTTAGCACAGGGGTCGAGCAAGTTTCGCTCTGGCCCGCCCCCATCAGGTTAACGCGAGTCAGGTACTCGTTGGCGGCGTACACTCCTTTGAGGTTTTCACCGGGGATGTTCATCATGGCAGGCAAACCAGCACCGTTGCCGATAAACACAGCATCGTACTGCTCACTAAGCTGGGCAACGGTCAGAGTTTTTCCGATGATGACATTACACTCGATCTCAACTCCCATCTGTTGCAGTCGAGCCACTTCGACATCGATAATGTCTTTGGGCAACCGGAACTGGGGGATACCGTAACGTAACACGCCACCGGTGTCGTGCAGGGCTTCAAAGATGGTGACGGCGTGACCGGCTTTAGCAAGTTCACCGGCAGCGGTTAAGCCGCAGGGACCGCAGCCAACAACGGCAACGGTTTTACCGCTGGGCTCTGCCGGGGTGACGGGAGCAAGCTGATCGGCGTTAGCTGTGGCCCAGTCGGCAACAAAGCGTTCGAGATAGCCGATGGCGACGGGTTTACCCTTGACACCGTGAACACACTTGGCTTCACATTGGGTCTCCTGGGGGCAGACCCGACCGCAAACAGCGGGTAACGCGTTATCGCTTTGAAGAATCTGGGCGGAGCGCACCAGGTCGCCTTCAGCGAGGGCAGTGATAAATTCGGGGATCGAGACTTGTACCGGGCAGCCTTGGACACAGACGCGGTTTTTACAGTTGAGGCATCGCTGGGCTTCCTGAATGGCTTGTTCCTGAGTGAGGCCGAGATTGACTTCTTCGAAGTTGCGACTGCGGTTTTCAGCATCTTGTTCAGGCATCAAGACCCGTGAGATAGCGAGCCTCTCTTTATTCGTCATTGCTTTGGTCATGTTCCGCTCTCCTTAAGACGCCTTGCGGGCGTTGAGTTGGTCGTCAAGGCGACAGTGCTGCTCTTGTTCGCGGTACGTCGTCAGTCGATCCATCAAGCTGTTAAAATCCACCTGATGCGCATCGAACTCTGGGCCATCGACACAAGCAAATTTAACTTCGTCACCAATCTGTACCCGACAGCCGCCACACATACCGGTACCATCAATCATAATCGGGTTGAGACTAACCAGTGTTTTAATCCCGTAGGGACGCGTCAGCTCGCTGATAGCGCGCATCATCGGCACCGGACCGACTGCAAACACAGCTTCGGGACGACGCTCAGGGTCATCAATCAATGCCTGTAGAGCCGTTGTGACAAAGCCCTGTTGGCCAAAACTGCCATCGTCAGTCGTGATCTGGACGTGACTGGAAAACTCGGCAAGTTCATCGGCTAAAATGATATATGGTTTGGATCGGCCACCAATGATCGTGGTCACTTCATTACCAAGATCCGCCAAAGCCTTGGCCATGGGAAACAATACTGCGGTACCAACGCCACCGCCAATACAGGCGACTTTACCCCACTTCTCAATATCAGTTGGCATCCCTAAAGGACCGGCAACATCGCGCAAAAACTCACCAGGCTGCCGACTGACAATCTTTTGTGTCCCAGCGCCAAGAGCCTGGATGAACAGGGTTATAGTGCCTGCCTCAACATCGGCATCACCAATGGTCAGCGGAATTCGTTCCTCCCCTTTTTCACTGCGCACGATGACAAATTGACCGGCTTGACGAGCAGAGGCAATGCGCGGCGCGCGCACGGTCATCCGGTGTAAATTAGGGGCCAGGGTTTCGTTACTCAGAACCTCAAACATCAGATCTCCTTTGATATGGGCATGACTTCTCAGGACAAGAGACAATAAAAAAGACCTCAAATTCAGTTTTTTTTGCGCTGAATTAAAAAAAATGGCCTTTTTACACTTTTTTTTGTCTTTCCTTTTCTTATAGCAAAAGCCATGCCACCTATATCGTATACGCGCAACAGCCTGATATCATAGAGTTTTCAATCATTTATACACACTAATATTACGACAAAAGGGTATAGCATAAGCTATAGCTGTTTTTGGTCATTTGCGCCGCATATGTATAGGTAGAAAGAATTTTAAAAATGTAAACAAGAGGTGCGGTCTATAGAAAAAGCTATGGGGTTTTGTCCAATATCCTCCTATTGACAAGGAGGTAAGGGCCGTGCAATCTGTACTTAAGAGAACGTTCTTTCTCTTAAGAATCAGGTGGTTAGCACTTTCTAAATAAAAAGATTATCATGCGCTCTTGCGCAAATCATTCCCGCGCATCAATCAGGAAGTGAGGTCGCAGTGAACCCATACCAAGTATGAATGTCCAGTAAGCTCCGTGTGAGCTTAACTGGTACAGGCTACACCAAAGACCGCTCCCCTATCAGGGCACTGGCAACACAGTGCGGCAGTGACTTTTCTTACGGCTTTTTTTTGCTAAAAACAATCAGCCTTACCATGGCAATAATCCTCGGCGTAACGCTGTGCGCTACAAGACTTTGGGCTGCTCCAAAGATTGAATACGCCGGTCCTTTCATCGACAAACCACCTGTCATTATCGGTGGTATGCAAGACTTCCCCCCTTATGAGTTTCTCGATAAAAACGGCACCCCATCCGGCTTCAATGTGGAGCTGACCAGAGCAATCGCCCGCGTCATGGAAATGAACGTCGAGATTCAACTGGGCAATTGGAATGTGATGCGACAAGCTTTGGTCCATGGAGACATTGATGCTCTGCAGGGTCTGAATTTTTCGGCAGAACGCACGAAAGAAGTCGACTTCTCTCCACCCCATTCGGTAGTCCAATATTCCATCTGGTCCCGCTCAGGAACACCGAAAATCTCCCAATTATCCGAGATACAGGAAAAAACAGTGGTTGTTCTCAAGGGCTCCATCAGCGATGAACTGTTACAGTCTGCAGGAATCAACAATCTTATTCGCGCTGATTCTTATGGTGAAGCCTTGCGCTTAGTTGCGTCGGAAAAATATGACTATCTGGCTGCCGCCAAGCTCCCCATTCAAGCTCTGTCTTCCACCATGCGGCTGGTGAATATTGTTCCTATGATGAATATTGACTCTCTGCCTTATAGCTATGCCGTCAAACGAGGCAACCTGGCCTTGATGGGAAAATTCAGCGAAGGGCTGGCGATCCTCAAGAAGACAGGAGAATATCAGAAAATCCACCACCGCTGGCTGGGTGTACTTGAGCCTCAGGCTCTGCCGATTATGGAGATCATCAAGTACGCCACTCCGGTTGTTGGTACCTTGCTTTTAATCATCTTTGTCATCGTTCTATGGTCACGCATGTTAAAGAAACAGGTAGCCCAGCGTACTGCCGCCCTCGCTCATGAAATCTCCGAACGAGAACGGGCTATGAAAGAACTGCAACACCATCAAAAACAACTGATTCAAGCCGACAAAATGGCATCTCTCGGGATTCTCGTCGCCGGAGTCGCTCACGAAATCAACAATCCCATCGGAGGCATACTTCTGGGCCTCCCCACGTTGCATAAGGCCCACGAAATGGCCAGCTCCTGCCTGGAAGAACGCTATCGCGAATCCGGCGACTTTACTATCGGGGGGTTGAGATATTCCATCATGCGCGAAGAAGTGCCTCTGCTTTTTGACGAAATGGTTCAAGGAGCAAAACGAATTAAACACATCGTTGAAGATTTAAAAGACTTTTCGCGCACCATTGACCCAACCTGCACCACCCCATTAGACCTCAATACCATTGTCAAAACATCGGTACGTCTGGCCGAACACACGATCAAAAAAACAACCGACAGTTTTGTTGAGAACTATACAGAGTCCTTACCCAAGATTTACGGCTGCTCCCAACGACTGGAACAGATTGTGATCAATCTGATTCTCAATGCCTGTCAGGCCCTGGAACATCGCGGTCAGTCGATTACCTTAAGAACCTATCACATCAACAATGAAGTACGCCTGGAAGTCAAAGATCAAGGGGTGGGAATTCCCAAAGAGCATTTCCCCCATTTGACTGATCCCTTCTTCACGACCAAGCGAGAAGTCGGTGGCACTGGGCTCGGGCTGTCTATTTCTGCAGGAATCGTAAAAGAACACGGCGGCCAACTCAAGTTCAATTCAACTCCAGGAAAGGGAACCAAGGTCACCTTGGCTTTACCTGTTGCAAAGGAGAACGCAGCATGATGACAGAAGAAAAATATCCTGAATTCGGTGTATTGCTGGTTGATGACGAAAAACTGTGGCTGCGGGGCCTGAGCATGGCGTTAGCCTGTTCTGCCGGTATTAACAACATCCATCAATGTGACGACAGCCGCCAGGTGATGAACTATCTGGCAACACACAACATTCGCGTGGTGTTACTTGACCTGACCATGCCCCACATCTCTGGAGAAGAACTGCTTAAACAGATTACACAAGAACACCCCGAAGTTGCCGTTATTGTGATCAGTGGCATGAACCAGCTAGAAACAGCTGTTAATTGCATGAAGCTGGGAGCTTTTGACTATTTCGTTAAAACAAACGAACAAGAACGTCTTCTCAAGGGGATCCATCGCGCGATCCGCATGATTGAACTGCAAAACGAAAATCATCAGATGAAGGATCGTTTTTTAAATGACAAACTGGACTCTCATGATGCTTTTGCTGACATTATCACCCAAGATAAGGGTGTCAGAAAAATTTTCCAGTATATGGAATCCGTTGCCCGCAGTTCTCAACCCGTGCTGATTACCGGAGAAAGCGGCGTCGGCAAAGAACTGTTTTCCCGCGCTGTTCATACCCTCAGTGGACGCAGTGGACCGATCATTGCTGTCAATGTTGCCGGTTTGGACGACAATGTGTTTGCCGATACCCTCTTCGGCCACGTCAAAGGAGCGTTTACCGGAGCGGAGGTTGAACGACCCGGGATGATCGAGCAAGCGGCAAACGGCACCCTGTTTCTCGATGAGATCGGCGACATGAGCATTCCATCGCAGGTCAAACTGTTACGGCTATTACAAGAAGGGGAGTACTTTCCCCTGGGAAGAGATCAACCCAAATGGATCAACGCCAGAATTGTCGTTGCAACCCATCAGAGTCTCGAAGAAAAAATGAAAGCCGGAACCTTCCGCAAAGACCTTTATTACCGGCTCTGCACACACCACATACACATACCAGCCCTGCGCGAAAGGAAAGAAGACCTGCCGCTGTTACTGGACCACTTTATGACCTTAGCCGCAGAGTCGCTGGAAAAAAAGAAGCCAACGCCGCCCAAGGAACTGGTCACTCTCCTGTCATCGTATCACTTTCCCGGCAATGTCCGCGAACTTAGGGCGATGGTCTATGATGCGATCAGTGTCCATAAATCAAAAATATTATCGATGGAAACCTTCTGTAAGGCGATCGGTAAAAAGCCACCCGCACTGGATGCCCCCCCCTCCAGAGACGGTGATGAGAAATTATTCGCCTCCAGCGAAAACCTGCCCACGTTGACCGAGGCCACTGAAGCCCTGATCGACGAGGCGATAGAACGCGCTCAAGGCAATCAAACCATTGCCGCCCGGATGTTGGGAATCACCCAACCTTCGTTGAGCAACAGGCTGAAGCGATCGCGAAAAAAAATTCAAGAATAACATCAACTTCCTCCGAAGTTTCCTCCGGCCCCCACTGACAAAGTGGGGGCTTTTTTTATTGGCCGCTCCCCCCCCCAACACAAACACCATAGAATATGAAATAGTTCCCTGAAAAACTATAAACCCGTAACCTGCTGTATTAAAACAGACTTTTCCCCTCATCCCCATATATCCATAGTTTTCCCTATAGCCTTTCGCTTCGTAAAACCTCAAACACAAATCGCATTAGTCCTTAGTTTTCAATAGCTTAGCTAAAAATATCACGGTTGGCACTTCCATTGCTCTTACCTATGACAACGGCAATGCGAATAAACAATCCTTTAGTGAGGAGAATGTACACATGGAAACATTGTATGACGTAGCAATTATTGGTGCAGGGCCCGCAGGCCTGGCGGCTGGTCTTTATGCTGCACGGGCAAAACTGAAAACGGTCATCTTTGAAAAAAACAAGCCCGGTGGCCAGATTGCCATTACCCATGAAGTGGCAAACTATCCCGCCTCAGACGCTGGTTCAACCGGTCCCGGTCTGATTGAAAAGCTGGTCGCCCAATCCGATGGTTTTGGAGCTGAACGTAAGAAAGAAAACATCGTCAGCGTCGACTTCAGCGGCCCGGTAAAAGTGATCAACAGTGCCTCAGGAACATACCGTGCCAAAGCAGTCATCATCGCCAACGGTGCTCAACCACGAAAAATCGGTTGTCCGGGCGAAGCTCGATTGACCGGAAAAGGCGTTTCTTACTGCGCCACATGCGATGCAGATTTCTTTACCGGTTTTGAGGTGTTTGTCATCGGTGGCGGTGAATCAGCCATTGAAGAAGCCATGTATCTCACCAAGTTCGCTCGCAAAGTCACCCTGGTCCACCGGCGTGACGCATTCCGCGCAGCGCAATCCATCGTTGATAAAGCACGCAACATCGACAATCTCGAATTCCTGCTCGACACAACGGTTGAAGAGATTAAAGGCGACGGCATCGTCGAGTCCGTTGTGTTTAAGAACAAGGTGACCGGTGAGCTGAGCGAGCACTTCGCCGACGAAGACGATGGCACTTTCGGCATCTTTGTCTTTATCGGCTTTTTACCTACCAGTGACATGTACAAGGGCATCGTCGATATGGACGAGTCCGGTTACATCATCACCAACGACAATATGCAAACCAACATTCCCGGTGTTTTTGCCGCCGGCGACATCCGCGTTAAATCACTGCGTCAAATGGTCACAGCAACGGCTGATGGTTCCATTGCTGCAGTGCAGGCGGACAAGTATATCGAGAATGTTTTTGAAGAACTGATGCCCGAAATTGATCAGCAATATGCCACTGCATAAAGGAGCTTATGACCCATGTTAGTTGTCGACAAAGATACGTTTCAGCAAGAAGTTTTGGACGCCGATGGTTTTGTTCTTGTGGATTACTTCGGTGACGGCTGCGAGCCCTGTAAAGCTCTGCTCCCCGACATTGAAGCGCTTGAAGAGCAATACGGCGAACAGGTCAAATTCACCAAATTGAACACCTCGAAGGCTCGTCGCCTCGCGATTGGCCAACGGGTTCTCGGTCTCCCCACCGTCGTCCTCTACAAAAACGGGGAGAAAATGGAAGAGGTCGTCAAGGACGACGCGACCAAGGCGAGTATCGCCGCAATGATTGTAAAAAATATCTAAAAGAAAGGAACGTGCCTGATGAACATGTTTGACGGCAAAAAGGTCATCATCATCGGTGACCGAGACGGTATCCCCGCCCCTGCGGTGGTCGAATGTCTCAAAAACACAGGCGCAGACGTAGTCTTTTCCTCCACGGAATGCTTCGTCTGAACGGCTGCTGGAGCCATGGACCTGGAAAACCAGAATCGCGTGAAATCCATGACCGAGGAGTTTGGTGGTGAAAACATCATCGTTCTCGTCGGCGCGGCTGAAGCGGAGTCCGCAGGACTCGCTGCTGAGACCGTATCTAATGGAGATCCGACATTCGCAGGTTCATTGGCAGGGGTCCCGTTGGGACTCAAAGTCTACCACGTAGTTGAGCCGGAATTTAAAGCTGCTGTCCCTGAAGAGGTTTACAGCGATCAGATCGAGATGATGGAGATGGTGCTTGATGTCGATAGCATCGTCGAAGAGATGACTGAGATCAGAACTCAGTACTGCAAGTATCTCTAGAACTCGATAAAGCCGGAACAACAAAGGGTGGGCTGAACCATTGGCCCACCCTTTGTTTAACCGGTTGGAGAATTCTGAAGAGCGATACCTTGGTGGTCGCGCTCACGAAGCAAGAATTGAATCTACAACCAAATTACGAACCTAGAGGTGAGTTTTATGGACAATGCAGTATTGAAACATGCCAGCTATGTACTTGTTCACACCCCGGATATGATCCTCCACAACGGGACAACCCAGACGTCGGAAAAACAGATCAATCCGGATTCCGAATATCTCAAAAACATCTCAGCTTCGATCCGTAGCTACGAAGAAGTTGTCAGCTATGCACCAAACCAAGCCTACATCGGGAACATCACGCCCGACGATCTCAGGGCCATCGAAACGCCCTGGTACGCCAATGGTATCGCCAACGCCACCCGAGCCGGCAAGTACGGTGAAATTTTACCGCAAGACGAATTTATCGCTCTGCTCAAAATTGCCGATGGCTTCGACCTCGTTCAACTGAGCAAAGACTTTGTTGCCGCCGTCACTGAGAAGATTTCTCAACATCCCCTGCTTACCGGTGACGTCGAGAAACTTGGTGCAGGTGTCGAGCTGAAGAATATCGAACACGCCATCACTGCAGAACACGCGGAAGCGATCTATCACCAGGGTCAACTGGTTGGCTGTGTAAAAAAAGCACATGACATCGACCTGAACCTGTCCGCCCACGTGATCTACGAGAACCTGGTGGTTAAAGCATCCGGCGCGCTGGCCCTGAGTCACTTGATGGAGAACTCCGGTATTGAAAAGGACACCATTGAGTACGTCATCGAATGTTCAGAAGAAGCCTGCGGCGACATGAACCAGCGTGGTGGCGGTAACTTCGCGAAATCAATCGCTGAGATGTGCGGCGCGGTCAATGCGACCGGGTCCGATACCCGTGGTTTCTGTGCTGCTCCTTTGCATGCCCTGGTTGAAGCAGCAGCTTTGGTCAAAAGTGGGATCTACAGTAATGTCGCTGTCGTCGCAGGTGGCGCCACCGCCAAACTCGGAATGAACGGCAAGGATCACGTCAAAAAAGGGATCCCCGTCCTTGAAGATGTTCTGGGTGGCTTCGCCGTTCTGATCAGCGCCAACGATGGTGTCAGCCCTGTTCTGCGCACCGACCTGGTCGGTCGTCACACCGTCGGCACCGGTTCTTCCCCCCAGGCGGTCATTACTGCACTGGTCACGGCTCCCCTCGACAAAGCTGGTTTGAAAATCACCGACATCGACAAGTACTCCGTTGAAATGCAGAACCCCGATGTCACCAAGCCGGCTGGCGCAGGTGATGTGCCCGAGGCGAATTACAAGATGATTGCCGCCCTCGCTGTCAAGCGCCAGGAGCTGGAGCGCACCGAGCTGTTAGGTTTCGTTCAAAAAAACGGTATGCCCGGCTGGGCACCGACTCAGGGTCATATTCCCTCAGGCGTTCCCTACCTTGGATTTGCCCGTGAGGATCTGACCACCGGTGAGCTGAACCGCACCATGATCATCGGTAAAGGCAGCCTGTTCCTGGGCCGCATGACCAACCTTTTTGATGGTGTCTCTATCATCGTCGAAAGAAACAGCGGCCAGGTTGCCTCCGACCAACAGGCCGTTTCCCAAGATGAAATCAAGAACTTGATTGCCGAAACCATGAAAGATTTTGCCTCCCATCTACTGAGCGAATAAGGGGGTGGATCATGAGTGAAAATACAGCAATAAAACAACTGATCGGCAAAACGTTTCTTAACCTCGCCGAAGCCATCGAATCAGGACAGTTTGGCGCCAAAGTCAAGGTGGGACTCACAACTTTAGGCAGCGAACATGGTGTCGATAACCTGGTTCGGGGTGCCGAACTTGCCGCACGCGATGCGGCAAACTTTGAAGTGGTTCTCATCGGCCCTCAGACAGACACGGATCTACAGGTGGTCGAGGTCGATTCGGAGGAAGCGGCTCACGCCAAAATGGATGAGCTACTCGATTCCGGCTACCTGCAAGCGTGCGTCACCATGCATTACAACTTCCCCATCGGTGTTTCCACCGTAGGCCGGGTGGTCACGCCCGGTACGGGCAAGGAGATGCTGCTGGCAACCACCACCGGTACCACCTCGGCACATCGCGCCAAGGCGATGGTTAAAAATGCCCTCAACGGCATCATTGCCGCCAAGGCAATCGGCATCAAAGAACCCAGCGTCGGCATTCTGAATGTCGATGGGGCTCGCCAGGTCGAGCGTGCATTGAAAGAGCTCGACAGCAACGGTTATCCAGTGCGTTTTTCGGAATCCATGCGTTCCGACGGCGGTGCGGTGATGCGGGGCAACGACCTGCTCACCGGAACCGTGGACGTCATGGTGACCGATTCGTTGACCGGAAACATCCTGATGAAAACGTTCTCGTCATACACCACAGGGGGCAGCTATGAGGCCCTCGGCAGTGGTTACGGTCCCGGCATCGGCGAAGGGTATCAGCGCAACATTCTGATCCTGTCGAGAGCCTCAGGGATTCCCGTGGTCGCTAATGCCATCCGCTATGGGGCCAGCCTGGCTCTTGGCGGTCTGGCCGAGATCTGCAAACAGGAATTTTCCCAAGCAAAAGCGGCAAAGCTTGATGCCATTTTGGACAGCTTGGACAAAGACAGTAAGAAGAACAGTGAACCGGTAACAGAGGTCGCGGCTCCCCCCAAAGAGATCGTCACCAGCTCGATTTCGGGCATTGACATCATGGACCTTGATGATGCGGTGCAGGTTCTTTGGAGTGCCGGGATATACGGCGAAAGTGGCATGGGATGCACCGGACCTATCGTTCTCGTCAACGACCAGAAGGTGGAACAGGCCAAAGCGATTCTGCAGGAAAAAGGACTGATGGGCGCTTAGAACATACGCCCCACTGAATCGTTTTTCGTCAGACCAAAACTATGAGAGGAGCCCGAAAAGTGAAACTAGAAATTGGTAATTTCCATGTAAAGGATGTGTGCTTCGGCACAGAGACATCGTTTTCCAACGGTACTTTGATCATCGATAAGCAAGCGGCTATCGATTACATCAAAGAAGATGAGCATATCACCACGTGCGATATCGAGATCGCCAAACCAGGTGAGAGCATTCGCATTGTTCCGGTCAAAGAAGCCATTGAGCCTCGCTGCCGTGTCAATGCAGACCACCCCCTATTCCCCGGCGTCACCGGCGAAGTCCACCCTGTCGGCGAAGGCCGCACCCATGCTCTGAAAGGCTGCAGCGTGCTGGCAGTTGGCGAGCACTGGGGCAGCTTCGGCGATGGCCTCATCGACATGTCCGGCGAAGGCGCCAAATACAGCCTGTTCTCCGGCTTGATCAATATCTGCCTGGTTGCCGACACCGATGAGGAATTTGAGCGCCATGAGCAACAAAAGAAAAACCGGGCATTACGTTGGGGAGCGCACCGTTTGGCCGAGTATCTCGGCAACGCGGTCAAAGAGCTGCAACCGGACGACATTGAAGAATACGAACTGGATGCCATCACCAAACGTAGCGCCGAAGTCAACGCTCTGCCCTCCGTGGTTTATGTGTTGCAGGGTCAATCCCAGATGGAAGAAGACGGCTACAACGATCTGGTCTACGGCTGGGATATGAACAACTACCTGCCGACCCTGATGCATCCCAACGAGATCATTGACGGTGCGTTGATCTCCGGTTCGTTTATGCCCTGCTCATCCAAATGGTCAACCTATGATTTCCAGAACAACCCGACCATCAAAGAGCTCTACAAAGAGCACGGCAAAAGCGTCAACTTCCTCGGCGTCATCATGTCCAACCTCAACGTTTCCCTGGAGCAAAAAGAGCGTTCTGCCCTGTACGTCGCCCAGATCGCCAAATCTCTGGGTGCTGATGGCGCGATCCTGGCGGAAGAAGGCTATGGCAACCCCGATGCCGACTTCATCGCCTGCTTTGTCGCTCTGGAAGATGCCGGAGTCAAAACCGTCGGTGTCACCAACGAGTGTACCGGTCGCGACGGCCAGAGCCAGCCGCTGGTCGCTCTGGACGAAAAAGCCAACGCCATTGTTTCCTGCGGCAACGTCTCCCAGCTGATCCGTCTGCCCGCCATGGAGCGTGTCATCGGCGAACTGGAAGCGTTGTCCAGAGATGGCCTCTCCGGTGGTTGGAGTGGCGATGAGATCCTCGGTTCTTCCGTAAAAGAGGACGGCTCCATCATCATGGAAAACAACGCCATGTTCTGCGGTGATCAAGTCTCTGGCTGGTCTCCAAAAACCATGACGGAATTTTAAATAACTCCCCCTTTTTCACCCCATGGAGGAAAAGCTATGAAAAAAGCAGTTCTGTACATTAACCAGTTTTTTGCTGGTGTCGGTGGCGAAACAGAAGCCGATTTCGAACCGGAAATCCGTGAAGGTCTTGTCGGTCCCGCTCTGGAACTCGACAAGCAGCTCAAAAATGCCGAAGTTACTCACACCGTCATCTGTGGTGATAACTTTATCGGTTCCAATCAGGAAGAAGCGGTAAAACGCATTCTCGAAGGCTTGGAAGGGATCGAGTTCGATATCTTCTTCGCCGGTCCGGCATTTCAGGCCGGTCGTTACGGCAGTGCCTGCGGTTTCATCTGCCGCGCTGTCAAAGAGAAATTCGGTGTTGAAACCGTCAGTTCCATGCATGTGGAGAACCCCGGTGTACTGATGTTCAAAAAAGAACTCTACATCGCTGAGGGTGGCCACATTGCGGCCAAGATGCGTAAAGACATTAAAAAAATGGCCAATATCGGCGACAAGCTGCTCGCTGGTGAAACCATGCTGCGTGCCGCAGCTGAAGAGTTTTTCCCTCGCGGAATTCGTCATCAGTTCTGGCCTGAAGAAGCTCGCCCAGCCGCCATTCGCGCAGTTGAAATGTTGCAAAAGAAGCTCAGTGGCGAAAACTACCAGACCGAACTGCCCATTCCTAAATCGGACCGGGTTGAAATTGCCAAGCCGGTTACTGATCTGTCCAAAGCACGCATTGCCCTGATGAACACGGGCGGCATTGTGCCCGTCGATAACCCGGACAAGATTCAATCTGCTTCGGCAACCCGCTGGGGTAAGTATGATATCAGCGGTATGGATCGCCTGGAGTCCGGCGTGTTTAAAACCATCCATGCCGGTTTTGACCCGGCGGCGGCCGATGCCGATCCCAACGTCATCATGCCGGTCGATGTAATGCGCGCTTTTGAAAAAGAGGGCAAGATCGGCGAACTCTACAAAGACTTCTACTCAACCGTTGGAACAGGAACGACCGAAGCCGAGGCACGCCGCATGGCTCAGGAAATTGTTGTCCACATGAAGGAGGCCCAGGTCGATGCTGTCCTGATGGTCTCCACTTGAGGTACCTGTACTCGTTGCGGTGCAACGATGGTCAAAGAAGTAGAAAAAGCAGGTTTCCCGGTTGTTATCCTATGTAACCTGATCCCGGTCGCCAAGTCCGTTGGCGCCAACAAAATCGTTCCGACAATCTCTATCCCCTATCCTCTCGGTGATCCTGCGACTTCGCAGGAAGAGCAGTTAAAACTGCGCCGTCACCGGGTTGAGGTAGCTCTGGACGCTCTGGCGCAAGACATCGAAGAGCAAACTGTTTTTAAAGTCAAAATCTAAAAACAGCAGTCAACCGTCAAAGATGCCCGATTCGGTGGTGTACCAATGCCACTGGATCGGGCATCTGCCCAAAGAGCTTCACGTTCCATGCACCACCATAAAATAACCCTTCCGGCATCTGAACGCCGGGAAGTCAGGAGTTTAAGATGGCTGATGGAAAAAAAGATAATACAGTATTTTATGCTTCCGTAGGAATTGTCGTAGTGATTCTTGCGTGGGGTATCGCAGCACAGGAACATTTTTCAGCATTCGGCAATAACCTGCTCGCCTTTTTAACAAACAACTTCGGCTGGGCCTATCTGGCCTCCATGTTTATTTTCGTGGTCTTTGCCATGATGCTGGCCTTCAGTAAATACGGCTCGATCAAATTGGGAGCCGATGACTCAAAACCGGAATTCAGCACCTCTTCCTGGTTTGCCATGCTCTTTGGCGCCGGCATGGGAATCGGCCTGGTATTCTGGGGAGTTGCCGAGCCAATTTCCCACCTGGCTGCCCCGCCGGGACTGAAGCCCGGCTCTCCCGAAGCAGCAGCGTTTGCCATGAGAGCATCGTTTAAACACTGGGGCTTCCACCCTTGGGCCAACTACAGCATTATCGGTCTGGCACTGGCCTATTTTCAGTTTAGAAAAGGTGCACCTGGCCTGATCAGCAGTCTTTTCCTGCCGTTAATTGGTGAAAAGGGAGTTCGTGGTCCTATCGGTAAAACTGTCGATACTTTGGCTGTTTTCGCAACAGTGGCCGGAGTCGCCACCTCGCTGGGTCTGGGCACGCTACAGATTAACAGTGGATTTAATTCACTGTTCAAAATCCCTGAAAACAACACGGTTGCCCTGATCATTATTGCGGTCGTTACCGTTATTTTCATCTGGACTGCTGTCAGTGGTGTAAACAAAGGGATTAAAGTCCTTGGTGATATCAACCTGTTTTTAGCTGCAACCTTTATCATCCTGGCCTTTTTGGTCGGTCCGAAGGTTAAGATTCTTAACGCGTTGTTTTCGGGATTTGGCGGCTATATCAGCACTTTCATTCAAGGCAGTTTTAATATCAAAGCCTATGGCGACAATTCCTGGGTCAACGGTTGGACCGTTTTTTATTGGGCATGGTGGATCGCCTGGGCTCCCTTTGTCGGTTCATTTATCGCACGCATTTCCAAAGGACGCACCATCCGGGAGTTCATTATCGGTGTGACGGTCGCTCCAGCGATGGCATCATTTCTGTGGTTTGCCGTATTCGGAACTCTTGGCCTGAATTTGATGGACTCACTGGGACTGGAGCAACTGGCCAGACTGGCCGGCGCTCCTGAATCTGCCCTGTTTGTTGTCATGGCAAAGTATCCGCTGGGCTGGATACTGTCGATGGTCGCCATCGTTTTGCTCTGCACCTTTTTCATTACTTCGGCTAACTCTGCCACGTTTGTTCTGGGTATGTTTACCAGTGGTGGAGACCTGAACCCCTCAAACCAAAAGAAAATTTTCTGGGGACTGGTTCAATCTGCGCTGGCAGCCGTACTATTGCTTGCCGGAGGGTTAAAACCGCTGCAGACAATTTCGGTGGCTGCCGCATTCCCTTTTATACTCATCATGCTCGCAGCCTGTGTGTCACTGTTGAAAGCACTCAAAGAAGAGAAACTTCCTGTTGATGAGAGGGTTAGAGAACTACACGTTCCTTCCCCTAAAAAGGTGACTGAACCCTAAGAAAAGCGGCTTCAAGCCCTCAAGGGTTCAATGCTATCGTAATCAGAAAAAGCGCCATCACGACCTGTCGTGGAGGCGCTTTTTTTGTCTCTGCGACACAGCTATTCTCCATTGAAACCATACCAAGCGGTCGACGCCAGGAAAACGCCATAGAAAACACTATGATCTATAGCGTGTCCTATAACGCGCTAACATACTGTTTTCATGGAACTATGCCTCCATCACATCTTCTTTGTCATAGCGCAGGCTATACCCTTTACCTCCCGATCCATCACTACGTCAAATATCATTTCTCCTATTATTATCAATACTTATACCTGTGAAATGGCATTGGCACCCCCCTTGCTATCTTTAATCTTCAACAAGCAGCCATGATCTCAAGGACATTCAGACGATCAGTGGCGTGAAAAAAACGTAAGAAAGCAACGCATGAGGGAGTAGCTAGTAACCTGGTGGCGCTCACGGCCTTCAAAGCCGATGGGGGGTGCATCCCATCCCCGGTGGGTTCGATTCCCATCTACTCCCGCCAATATCAGTGGAAAGAAATCGCGTATTGAGAGAAATGGCGGTGGTTACAACCACACCAACCGAGCAAAGGGATGACCATGATCAAAAGAGATTACACGCGTCATATCCTGTTTATGTTCATCCCTCAACGGAACATACAACCGCCACAGAGCCAAGAGGCTAGAAACGGACTCTGCCCATGAACGCATCCAAAGATCGTCACGCCATCATCGGGACTGCCGGCCATGTAGATCATGGGAAAACCGCGTTGATTCATGCTCTCACCGGTTCAGAGACAGACCGTCTTCAGGAAGAAAAAAAACGAGGGATCTCCATCACCCTCGGCTTTGCCCCTTTTACCTTACCCAACGGCCAAGTCGCCGGTGTCGTAGATGTTCCCGGCCATGAACGTTTTATCAGCAACATGTTGGCTGGCATTGGCGGTATCGACCTGGTGTTGCTGGTTATCGACGTCATGGAAGGGATGATGCCGCAGACCCATGAACATCTTGAGATACTCGAATTGTTACAAATTCGCCGCGGCATTATCGTTTTGAACAAGTGTGATCTGGCTGAGGAAGATTGGATCGAGCTTGTCGAGGAAGAGATTCGCGAAAAAGTCAGAGGCACATTTTTACACAAGTCTCCCATTCGCCGCGTCTCCTCTGTCAGCGGATCAGGAATTGACGCACTGCGCCACACCATTCAGAAAACCATTGAAGAGTTACCTGCAAAAAACTGCGACGGCCTGTTGCGCCTGCCGGTAGATCGTCACTTTACCGTCGATGGATTCGGCACTGTGATTACCGGCACCTTACTTTCAGGTGAGATTCACGCTGGAGACAGTGTCGATGCTCTTCCTGCCGGCGACACTATCCGTGTCCGTGAAGTTCAGGTGCATGGCCAAAGAGTTGACAAAGCGTTTGCGGGACAACGCGTTGCCCTCAACCTTGCGGGTCTTGACCGATCCAAGCTGGAGCGCGGTTCGGTGATCTGTTCACCAGGCGTCTTTGAGCAGACGCAACGTATCGATGTACGCCTGTCATTGCTGGAAAGCGCCTCGCGGCCCCTTAAATTTCGTGCCCCGGTACATGTCTACCTGGGGACAGCACGGGTCGTTGGCCTGGTCGCCCTGCTTGATCGCGATGAACTTAAGCCCGGAGAGAGCGTCGTCGCCCAGATTCATCTGGAGCGTCCCCTGGTGGCCCACCGCGAAGACCGTTTCATCATCCGCTCCTATTCCCCGATGACCACAATAGGTGGAGGCAAAGTACTTGATGCCAAGCCTGTCAAACACCGTCGTTTTCGCGAAGAAATCATTGAAGCTTTGGCCGAGCTTGAATCGGGAGAAAAAGCGTTTCTGTTTCAAAAAGTTACCTCTTTGGGCCCCATGAAGCAAAAAGAGCTTGAAACAGTCTCAGGCCTTGGCAGGGAACGCGTAACGGAGCTACTGGAGACATTACAGCAGGAAAAAAAGGTGACATTGCTCGGCAATCAATGGCTGTCGTACGAAACGGAACGCTCCTGGCAGATCCGTCTAGCCAAAGAAGTCTACAACTATCATCAGAACAATCCATTGTTGCCGGGGATTCCACGAGCAACGCTCAAAAGTGTTCTCCCTGCCAAGCTTGCGCTCAAGGGCTTTGACCAATTACTCAATACCCTTTCAGAAACGGCAAAACTCGAACAGATCGGAGAATGGATTAAGAATGCCGGATTCTCGCCTACACCCACTGAAAATCAGCGTCAGAAAATTCAGCAGATCGTCGAGATATACATCAGTGCAGGAACCCAAACCCCAATTTGGTCCGAAGTGCTCGACAACCTGAACTTCCCCATAACTGAGGCAGAAGAATATCTGGCTTACCTTTTGGGAACCGGCGTTCTCGTACGTCTCAACGAAGAAACGATCTTTCATCAAGAGATTTACCAAAAAAGTCTGCTGGCGCTGCAACAACACTTTGCAGACCACAGCGCCCTGACACTCGCCGAATTTCGCGACATTCTCGGCAGCGCCAGAAAGCAAACAAAAGCCCTGCTCGACCATTTTGACGAACGGCAATACACCATCCGCCGTGGTGACGAACGCGTTGCCTGGAAATTACCGGAAAACCGATTTTGTGCCTGACCATCGTGATGCAGATAACTTTTAGCATCAGGGTATTACCACTCTTGCTTAATAAGATCGAGGAGAATTGATCACATGAAAATCCTAGCTTTGAACTGCGGCAGTTCCTCCCTCAAGTATCAGCTTTACAACTGGGACAAGAAAACTGTCATCGCCAAAGGCGTTGTCGAAAGAGTCACCATAGGAGACTCCTTCATCGTCCACGAGGTTCCCGGACGGGAAAACTATCGTAAAAAATACGACTGCCCTACTCACGAAACGGCCATTCATCTGATAGTCAAGACCCTCACCCATGCGACCCATGGGGTGGTAACGGATATGAGTCAGATTTCCGCCGTTGGTCATCGCGTTGTTCATGGCGGTGAAAAATTCACGTGTTCGGTTCTTATCAACGACAAAGTCATCGAGGGGATCAAAGAGGTTCAACACCTGGCTCCATTGCACAACCCGGCGAATATTTCCGGAATTGAAGCCGCCCAGGTTATTTTACCGAATGCTCCTCATGTGGCGATTTTTGATACCGCATTTCACCAAAGTATGCCTGAAAAGGCCTATCTCTACCCGGTTCCATACGAGTGGTACGAAAAACACGGTGTCCGCCGCTATGGTTTTCATGGCACGAGCCATCTCTATGTCTCCAAACGGGCGGCCGTATTACTGGGCAAACCCCAAAAAGATTGCAATCTCATCACAATGCATATCGGCAACGGTGTTTCTCACTGCGCCATCCAAAGTGGTATTTCTGTCGATACCACCATGGGATTAACCCCGCTTGAAGGTGCCGTCATGGGCACCCGCTGTGGTGATATTGATCCAGCGATTCCCGCCTTCATTATGGAGCAGGAAGGCCACAGCGCCAAATCCATCGACAGTATCCTCAACAAAAAATCCGGATTACTCGGCATTACCGGCAAATACACAGATCGCCGTGATGTCATCGACTGGGCCGAGGCTGGCGACGAGCGATGTCAACTGGCCTTGGAGATCGAAAGCTATCGCCTGAAAAAACAGGTCGGTGCCTACCTTGCGGCACTTGGTCGGGTTGATGCCATCGTCTTCACCGCCGGCGTCGGCGAAAATGCCAGCCTGATTCGCCAAAAAGCCCTCGAAGGCCTCGAATCATTGGGAATTGAGCTGGACATCGAAAAGAACAAGAAAACGTTCACAAAAAGCGGTGAGACCCTCATCAGCACAGCCCAATCCAAGATCAAAGTCTTTGTCATCCCCACCGATGAAGAACTTGTTTTCACCGAGGATGTCGTTGGCATTCTCGAAGGAACCTATAGCGACCATTTGACCTTTCCGTACACGTTCTCCAGCAACGACACAGAAAGCGAGGAGGTCGTGCAAAGTCAACGTCTCACTGCATAAAGGAGCTTATGACCCATGTTAGTTGTCGACAAAGATACGTTTCAGCAAGAAGTTTTGGACGCCAATGGTTTTGTTCTTGTGGATTACTTCGGTGACGGCTGCGAGCCCTGTAAAGCTCTGCTCCCCGACATTGAAGCGCTTGAAGAGCAATACGGCGAACAGGTCAAATTCACCAAATTGAACACCTCGAAGGCTCGTCGCCTCGCGATTGGCCAACGGGTTCTCGGTCTCCCCACCGTCGTCCTCTACAAAAACGGGGAGAAAATGGAAGAGGTCGTCAAGGACGACGCGACCAAGGCGAGTATCGCCGCAATGATTGTAAAAAATATCTAAAAGAAAGGAACGTGCCTGATGAACATGTTTGACGGCAAGAAGGTCATCATCATCGGTGACCGAGACGGCATCCCCGCCCCTGCGGTGGTCGAATGTCTCAAAAACACAGGCGCAGACGTAGTCTTTTCCTCCACGGAATGCTTCGTCTGAACGGCTGCTGGAGCCATGGACCTGGAAAACCAGAATCGCGTGAAATCCATGACCGAAGAGTTTGGTGGTGAAAACATCATCGTTCTCGTCGGCGCGGCTGAAGCGGAGTCCGCAGGACTCGCTGCTGAGACCGTATCTAATGGAGATCCGACATTCGCAGGTTCATTGGCAGGGGTCCCGTTGGGACTCAAAGTCTACCACGTAGTTGAGCCGGAATTTAAAGCTGCTGTCCCTGAAGAGGTTTACAGCGATCAGATCGAGATGATGGAGATGGTGCTTGATGTCGATAGCATCGTCGAAGAGATGACTGAGATCAGAACTCAGTACTGCAAGTATCTCTAACAGGCTGTTGAAAAACAGCCTATGGAGGCAACGATGAACACTGAAAGAGACAAGTTCCTAACAGAAATACTGGGCGAATGCTGGCATGGCTCTACCATTGTCGGCTATCGAAACAACCCGAGCTCTACGCAAGCGCTGTGCAAATGTGGCCAAGGGTCATTGTGGAAATGTTGCTTTGACGATGACGATTATCAATTCAAACAGAACAATTTTTCCACCTGGGAGTGCTTTGGGAAATTACTCAACTTACTGTCACATCACGAAAGAAGAGATGAATTTTTCTCAACGTATGGAGCAATTATTCCGGATCATCAAAGACCGAAATACTACCTTGAGGATCGCTATATCGATCCTGATGCGTTGGCCAACATTGCTTATGAGTTTTTGAAATAACCCAGTACTCGCCACCCCAACGGGGTAACTCTCTCTCTTTCGGTGGTGAAAGAATTAACCGTCAAGCGGTGTATCCGTTGTGTGATCGTTCCAGTTCAGGATACACCGCAACGGAGTACCATCATGTTTGACAGAGCCCTGGAAAAGGAATGAATCAATGTCACAATACGTCCGCACCATCGCTCCGGCAACGTTGTTCCTCGCACTACTTTTCGCCACGCCACTGTTTGCTGCCAGCGATCATCAGCAAACGGTTCTCGACGAACTTAACGCGCTAAAACAGCGCATGGCACAACTGGAGCAAATGCTCCTTAACGAGACCACTTCCCCCATCTCTGAAGAGGAACGGTCCCTTCAACCCCAAGCTGAAGACACCGTCACGACCGCGACTGTGGTCGAAAATGTCGTCGAAGCAATCAGACGTCATGGCCCGGAATTCAATGGCGCATTGCGCTTCGGTTACTGCTTTAACGACTTCAACGACCAAAGCAAAGAGAAATGGGGCAACGCCGACTTCAACCTGTTTCGCCTTGGTGTCAAAGGGTCGTATGGCAAACTAAGCTATAATGCCCGCTATCGTTGGTACCGCGACTATAACTTTATTGAGTTCGGATACCTCGCTTATCAGGTCACCAACAAGACCGAAGCGCAGTTGGGCATCAGTATGGTGCCATTCGGCATCATGCCGGAAGCTGCCAACAATTTCTGGTATGGAATCCCCTACTTTACCGGCTATGGCACCGATTATGATCTGGGTTTGAAAATTCTGCATAAAAACGGCCCCTGGGACCTGCAGTTGGCTTTCTATAAAAATGAAGAGATGGGCAGTTCATCGAAACTCGAGCGCTACTCATACGATGTGCTCACCGTGTCGAGCAATGATTTGGCCGCCAATGAAGAAACCAACCAGTTTAATGCGCGCCTGACTTATACCTTCAATCATGGTGATCTTGGACAGACAGAACTGGGCATTTCCGGCCAGTACGGTGGCCTCTACAACACCATTACCGAAGATATGGGGGAGCACTGGGCTGGTGCCATCCACTTGAACGGTAACTATGGACCATGGGGACTGAAGCTTGAAGTGATTGAGTACGATAACAATCCTGAAAACCCTAAAGGCGTCGATGATGATATCGTTTATATCGGTGCGTTCAACGATGCCTACGAAGTGGCTGCTGAAGGCACGATCATCGTTGCCGATTTGAGCTACAGCATTCCGGTTGAATGGGGGCCGATCAATAATTTGAAGTTCTACAACGACTACAGCCGTTTGGTCAAAAAAGAGAGCGGCTTTGAAGATTCGCAGATAAACACCTTGGGCTGCATGGTCACCGCCGGTGACATCTACGCCTACTTCGACGTCATTATGGGTAATAACGCCATCTATATCGGGGGCAAAAACAATCCGTTTGCCGCAGGGGAAAAAGACGCTGACTGGCAGACCAAGTTCAACATCAACGTCGGTTACTATTTTTAATTCTGCTGACACGATGGACAAGGAAAGACAACTGTTCACACAATGACAAAAAAGAATCTATGCAGTTCAGGAACATTCAGGGCTGTATTTGAGTCTTCCGCCGTTGCCGGGTTAAATCTGGCCTTCGGCAGCAAGAATTCAAAAAGCCTGAAAACATCAAGTTTTCAGGCTTTTTAACTTTTCAATCCCCCCCCCGGATGCACCTTAGCGGGTCAAATCCGATTGGAGCAGCAGAAAGCTGGCCACGACAATGGCAGCACTCTGGCTGTTACGTCCCCAAGTGAAGAACCCTCCAACGCTTTGCGGAGTTGCCATCCAACGAAAAAACGTCGTCCTCACCGTGATCGAAATAAATCGTGACGCCGTTGTTTGGCGAACCAGGTTAACATCGGCAAATCCGATACATCCATTTTTCAAAATAGTTTTATTTGACTATGTCTTCTAAACGACATAAGGTGTAAAGAGAATAAAATGAACTCTCTTTCTCTGCTAATTGTCCGGTAGTACATAAAAAATTAACGATCAACCCCGTGGATTCACTTAACCCCCAGCTACGGAAACGACACAATTGAGAAACGTAATACATCAGAAGAGATCGATCCCCCCAGTGTAAGCCCCCCCCAACGCCTTCTGAATTATTTACGTACTCTCACAATCAGACAAATGGAGGACCGCTTGATGACAAAAAGAACATGGAGCATTATTCTCTTGGCTATTATGCTCTTCGCAGTGCCTTTTCTCGCCCAGGCGCAAGAATGTCCAACTGCTGCCCCGGAGAAGAAACATTGCAAATATGCGGAGATCAATGCAGCCCTCGGTCTAAGACCTCTCGGCGACCAAGCACTGTGGTGGCAAGACGGCAATAAAGAGTTTAAAAAGAATTGTATGAATTGCCATCATCGTGGCAATGATGTGGGTGCCAACTTTCTTTATGTCGAATCTAAAACACAACAAGGATGGGATAATGTTTTTATTCGACGTTATCCTGAATGTGCCAAAAACGGTTCCTGGGATTCTTTGACGAAAAAACAACTCCAGGATATCAACGATTTTCTATACCGTTACGCTTACGGAACCGGAGGCGTCTACGAATCGCGCTTTGGCTGATAGGCCATCATCTCTCCTGGTTCAGGGGAACACAGATAACATACAAACAAAAAGGAGATCGCCATCACGGATCTCCTTTTTGTTTGTCACTTCTACCAGCCGATTCCTTTTAATTAAGCATCTGAAGACGATAGATACCTGCGGATATCAACATCATCGATCTGCTCCGACGGCAAAAAGCGACGGGCATACTCCAGATACACGCCACTGGTCAGGAACAGCTCAAAGACTTGGCGGTCAACATGCTCCTGTTCCACCATGCTGTAAAGAATATCGATGGCAACACTGACGGGCTTGGCCTTGTGATAAGGGCGGTCCGATGCGGTGAGGGCTTCAAAGATATCGGCCAGTGCCATGATCCGTTCGGGAATGGACAGCTCGCTACCAGCAAGGCGACGAGGATAGCCATCACCACGCATCGTTTCATGATGGGTCGAAGCATAGCGAGGCACACGCGCCAGATCTTGAGGAAATGGCAATGCCTCCAGCATGCGAATCGTGCTGATAATATGTTCGTTAATCCTGAAGCGATCTTCTGTGGTCAATGTGCCTCGCTCAACGAGCAGATTATACAGCTCGCCGTGGTTGGCTTTGTGTTCAGGAATTTCCATACGAATGCCAAGATGGGAATCGTAATGCACCGCATGATCTCGGGAAATCACATGTTCAGGCTTATCGGCCAGAAGCGGCTCCTCACACGGCAGCGGAGTTTCCTTACCGTGCAGCCGTAGCTCTTCCACCGGTGACAGGCCCAATCGGTCGCTAAAATGACGTGTCCAGGTTACGCTGGCGAGTTGTTGCAAACGCTGTGTTTTTTGTTCATCAAGAAATTCCCCACCAACATTCATACCGGCGACAAAGACAAAGTCATCCTGCAATTGTTTGTGGGCAGCGTCCCTCTCTTTACGATACAGGGCTTGTTGGTCAGGGTTCTGTTGGCACTGTTGCCAATAGCGAATCTCAGCATCACGCCACAGCACCTCAAATCGGGTACGGATTTCATGGATGCGATTGTAGATCATTTCCAGCTTGGTGCCTTTATCAACGATATGTTCCGGGGTGGTAATTTTCCCGCAATCGTGCAGCCAGGCACCAACACGAAATTCACGCCATTGCTCGTCGCTTTCAAAGCTGAAATCGGCAAAAGAAGGCAATCTACTCTGCTCAGCCTGTTCTGCCAGCATAAACGCCAGCTCGGGCACTCGCTTACAATGCCCGCCGGTATAGGGAGATTTATCGTCAATGGCTTGGGCGATCAATTGAATAAACGCATCCATCAACGCTTTTTGTTTAATTTCATAATCACGAATTGAAGCGGCCATAATTTTCATCGACACACCGAGATCGTGAATTTCCTTGATATGACTGTCGGGAATGCGCAATTGGTCATAGCGGCGCAGACGAATTTTCTCATTTTCTTTTGCCAGGTCTTTAATTGGTGACACAATGGGGGAGGCAAAAATCCACGGTGTCGGTAACAGCACCAGCAGCAACACAACCGTGAAAAGAATTGACCATGTGACTCTCTCCAACGCCGGCTGTAGCACAGCATCCACCGGCATAACTATCGCCAGATACTCATCCGCCCGGTGCACCTGAGCAAACGGAGTCACATAAATAAACACCTGTTCACCGTTGATGATAAATTGGTTTAAACGACGTTGTTTGTGGGGGTGCCCGGCCAGAGTCACCAGTTGTTCATAAGGAACAACCCCCTGTCTCTGGCGTGGCTGATCGTCAAACCACTTGGCGGCCAAAGCCTGTTTTTGAGCATCGCTCACAGCAGAAATCGCTTTATTGAGAATCGACAACAAGCCAGCTTTATCGGCAGAAACAGCCAGATGGAGTTCGTGGGGAAAGGCGACCGGATCAAACTGAACCGCGTCATGATATTGCAATTGAGTATAAAAATAGTGCCGGGCGATATGATGAAGAATTTCGCCAAAATCCAATCCGGCATCTGCCTTTTTTCGGCTGACCGCTTCAAGCGCCTCGCGACTGGTGGCGACTTCCTTAACCGTGATGCGCGGAAAATTCGTCTCAATGACATCAATGATCGACCAGCCCCGAGGAATGGCCAGTGTTTTGCCTTCCATCTGGCGGATATGAGTCACCGGCGCATGATCGGGTAAGGTCACCAGGGAGTACGGCAAGGAGAGGTAGGGGTCTGAAAAAAGTCCCAAGTGTTGCGTTTGCTCGGTGCGGAAGAGGGACTGCAACACATCAATCTCCTGGTTACGAAACCGCTCAACCAGTTCCAGCCAGCTAAAACCGTTGACATATTCAAACGATAGACCAGTCAGTTGCGAAATAAGGCTCAAATAATCGACACTGTAGCCATTCGGCTGCCCGGAAACGGCAAAGTCGATCGGCGCCCAGTTGGTTTCATTGGAGACCTTAAGCGTGCCTGAAGCGGCAACAAGAGCCTGCTCGCTTTCCGATAACGCCAAAGGCTCGACGTGGGGCAGTCTTGCGCGGCGATCCGCCCCAAGGTCAGAGGCAATCACCTCGCCACTTTTTTGATACAGGTAGATATCTCCAGCACCATCAATGCGTTGTCCGGCCAGATAGCCGGAGAGTGAACTCAAAGAGATATCAACCGCAACAACCGCCCCACCACCTTTAAGACGCATTGAATAAGTTTGCCCCGGCGCCTGTAGAATCTGAAACAGGTACGGTGCGGTTTTATTGACATGATCCGCCCCGGCTTGAACAAACCAGGGGCGGCTGATGGCGTTATAATCGCTGGGGACACTGCGCCGGGAGCGCAATTGAAACTCCCAGTCGAGATAGGCATAGCTCTTGATTCGCTCGGAACCATCGCGCCGCACTGTAATCACCACCCACCGATCTTCGGGCAACGCGTGGAGTTGCCGACGGACAATAGGGTTGCTGTTAAGGTTGATCAATTCATAGAAGTCATTGTTATCAAACCCCAGATAAATCGAGTAAAACATTGGATTGGCCGCCATAAACTCGGCAAACAAACTGCGCACCTGGGGCCGAATCCATTGATCTTTGACCAGTCCGGGGTAACTGGCCAGCAATCGGGTCGCCTGAGTGGCCTGTCTGTCGATCGCTTTGACAAACTCTCCGGCACCAACGGCCAAACCGTCAAAACGGTTGATCGCTGTTCTGGTTGCCATGCTACGGCTGAAATAATACTGCAAACCCACAGCCAGAGCGGCCGTAAGAACCGTTGCCAACACAAAAATCGTCACAACAGTCAAACGAATGGTGGGACGAAATCGTTTGTGTTTATGCGTCTGTTTCCCCATTACCACCACTCCTTGATCCTTTTAAATCCAGGTATCTCATACCCATTGTTTTATCGGACATTGAGAGTCAGTACAGATTTTGTCTAAAAGACACAATACACCCTTCTAATAACTATAAAATAATAAAAAATAAGAAATATGGCCTCATCCACGATTAATCATCCATTATTCTAGTGACTTACAGATCGACTGCTCATAAAAAAAGAGACAGGCAGGTGCCCGTCTCTTTAAACATTTCCCCGAAAAGCGGTTTAACAACGCCTTTCGAAATTATGGCTCCATGCAGAGGATCAGGGCTCGCTGATCCACACTTCAACCCGGCGATTCTTTTCACGCCCTGCTGAAGTGGCGTTGTCGGCAACAGGCATAGCCTCGCCAAGCCCCATCACAACTTTGGCATTGAGTCCACGGCTCTGTAAAGCTGTGGAAACTTTACGCGTCCGTTTCTCAGACAGCACCTGATTGACATCGTTTTCACCAATATTGTCGGCAAAACCGAACAACATCAACGGACGATAGCGGTTGCGCCCTTGATGCATGAAATCCACCAGACGATCCAAATCGCGTAAAGCGCGATTATCCAGTTCGGTGCTACCACTTTTAAAGCGGTAGGTGACCGAAAGACGCTTTGCGCCCTGAGTTGCAGCCAGATAGTCGGCAGGAGCTGTTTGCGGCAGTGTGAACTCATGTTCCTCAACGGTCAATTTGATAAAGCCAACCTCGTTAACCACCTGTTGGCCTAAATCACTCAGGGCAAACTCGATAAAGTCCCGGGTGTGGTCATTGTTCGGTAACGCTGGTGAATACAGATAGAGACGCCGTGCCAGAGGATAATCTTCCGTGGCCACAGTAAAGGGTGTCGGATACACACCGGCTGCCCCCTGTTCTGAAACCGAAATCGCCTTGGCCGGTTTAATATAAGGCAGGCCGATAAAACCAATCCCTTGTGAATTTTTCGCCACTTGCGCGGTGAGAATACGACTGTCCTCAATACGGGTGGCCTGCTCTGCCAAACTGAGTTTACGCGGTTTGAGGATCATATTTTTAAACGTGTCCCAGGTGCCCGATTTTTCATCGCGGGCAAAGACAGCAACTGGGCCGGTCAAGCCGCTGGCAGGAATCTGGCCCCAGTCGGTGATCTGCCCAGAAAACAGCCCCGCGAGCTGGGCCATACTCAACTCGGAGATGGTGTTGGCGGGATTGACAATGACGGCGATACCATCCATCGCCAATACATGCTCAGACGCAGCCTGGCGCATATCGCCAAACCGTTCGAGCATCACCACTTCTTTATCTTTGATTCGCCGTGATGCCATGCCGATATCACACAGCTCCGCATCAAGGCCTTTAAACGAGGTACTGGAACCATGCGCCTGAATAGCAATCTTCAACAGGTCGACACCATCGATGAGACCAAAGATATCCTGCTCATCGTGCTCGGCGCCGGGTTTCATCCAGATACGATTCGCTCCGAGTTTGCGCAGATATTTTTTTGCCAGTTCTGGTGCTAATTTCGCTCCGATGGTGTTGGAACCATGCAAACCAAGAATGGTGCGCGGTTCCAGGGTCGACACATCCTGAACAGACGCGACCGTGTTCTGCGTGGCTGTTTCCACAGCGACGGCAGATGGCAGTGACGTCGTGATATTCCACCAGTAACCGAAAGCCACACCTATTAACAGAATCGCCGTCACAGCAACCATCATCGGCCAGCGTTTCTGTTTTTGCTCAACAGCCGTCTCAGAAAAAGCCCGTTCAGGTGCTTGCGGCTCAGCGCTCTCTTTACGCTGCTGACTCAAGACACCGGTCATCAACGTATCAAACGCATCTTTCTGCTCTAATACCGCCTGTCGTGTCACCTCCGGTTTAACATCCGGCTCACAAAGAAGCAGCACTTCCCCTTTGGAAAAATAGTAGATCAGCACCCGATGGTCGGCGTAGCGGAAATCGCCGGTCTCCACTTTACCCAGCGAAGCCACCACCCCGCTGCGACTCTGGTTCATCACCTTGCCCAGACGCGTCATATCTTTGTGGGTAAAGTTATGCGGTAATTCGTGGCCCACCACCTCGCCATCACGACTACATAACACCACCCCACTGACACCGGCGGTCTTCAGGAGTCTCTGGACCACATCAGCTGGGGTGCTGTGCCCCTCTGTCTTACTGGTTTGCTCTGCCATAAGAGTTCCGTTTAATGATCCATAAGAGTTTTGCGAACAGCCGCTTCAACAGACTGAGGTTTTTTTTTGCCACTGATACTGACCAGCAAAGCCTTGAGATTGGAGATCAGCAACAGCATATGTCCACCACGACCACTGAACATGCCACTGCGCAGCTCGCCTAATCCGAGAATTCGCCCCAATTCAACCCCGTTATTACGCATCAGATCGCCCTGGGCAGACATGCGCAAACCGGCATTGGTCTCATCTTCATGGGGCTGGCCGTTTTCATCGAACAACACCGCATATTCAACGCCCTGAATCGGCAATAATTTTTTAACCAGCCGATTCACTTTGCGCTCTTGCGGTGCGTCATAAAACAGCGCTTCACGCTGTTTATCCGTCAGCTCATCCAGCCAGCGATGGCCCTCAAGCAGCAGGTGGTTCATCGTCACATCAATCGTCTGACGGGGTGGCTCAAGGCCCATTTGGCAAGAAAAACGTCCCTTGTCACGACCCAACATGATGTACACCGCTTTCAGACCGCGCCAACGACCATACTCAGCATGAACCACATCGCCTTGATGAAAATAGATCGCGCCCTTGTGCTCGCCCTGTTGAATGGAAAGGGCTCCAGAAAATCCATTCTGGTTTTGCATCTGGAGTAAATCCGCCAATCCAACCGTTGGCAATTCACCTGTAAATCCCAATTCTTCAGCAGTATTTCCCGTCATCGCATCCTCCATTCAGTCAAATCGAAGACAATAGTCATCGTGCCCACACTCTCACCACGCCGACTGACTGTTTATGCGCGCCATTTGTTAGATCGGGATAAAAAGTCGAAAGAAGTTTAAAATTGGACGTTAGAACGAGACGGATCAAACCCGGCTAAAAAATACAGACTGTCTATTCAACAAACATTCAAAGGTAAACGTAATCACTTTGCCGAGCAGCATTGAAAATGCTAATCTGTAAAAAATTAGACACCCATTATTTCACCATCAGGACGCTGCAGACGTGAAAATACTCCATATCCTCAGCCAGATTCCCGCTTCGACCGGAAGCGGAATGTATTTACAGGCCATCATGGAGCATGCCCGTCTTCAAGGGCATGACAATTTCCTGCTGGCCGGAGTTCCCAACGATTTTCACTTTGCCGACCACTGCGGACACCTGCCCTGCAACGCTGAACCGGAACTGGTTCGTTTTGGACAGGACACGGACTTTCAGGTGGTCGGCATGAGCGATGTGATGCCTTACCCCAGCGCCCGGTTCTGTGATCTCACTGCAGAGGATCTGGCCCGCTATGAAGCCTGCTTTGACGCGCGACTGCGTTCAGCGATCCAACGCTGGCAACCCGACATCATCCACGCACATCACCTGTGGTTACTCACCTCGCTGGCGCGACAACGCTTCCCGGAGATCCCCATGGTTGCCAGTTGCCACGGTTCCGATCTCCGCCAGTTTCACACCTGCTGCCATTTACAGCCTCAAGTGCTCTACGGCTGTCGTCAGGTTGATGCAATCTGTGCGTTAAATGAAGGGCAAAAAGAACAGATCAGCCAAGAGTATGAAATCGATCAGCAACGGATTCACGTTGTCGGTGCCGGGTTTAACAGCGCTCTGTTCCAAGCCCCGCAAACAGACCAAAAGCCAACCGATCCCACTCAGATCGTCTATGTCGGCAAACTCAGTCGCGCCAAAGGCGTTCCCTGGCTCATCAAAGCCCTGCAACGCCTCAAACAGAAAAGGTGGCATTTTCACCTGATCGGTGACAGTAAAGGGGAGGAGAAAAACGAGATCATCGCCCTGGCCCGGCAACTCGGCAACAGCGTTACCCTGCATGGCAGTCTCAAACCCGATCAACTGGCTGAGATTCTTAAAAAGAGCCACCTGTTTATTCTGCCGTCCTTTTTTGAAGGGGTGCCACTGGTGGTCCTTGAAGCCCTGGCCTGTGGTTGCCGGGTGGTCACGACCAATCTGCCAGGGATCAAAGAGGTTTTTGGTCCACTGACCTGCGATTGGCTGCAACGTGTTGAATTGCCCGAAATGGAAACTATCGACCATCCTCACCCCGATAGCGAAGAGGATTTCATCGAGAGACTGCAGGATAAAATTACAGCTCAACTGACAGCAATCGAAAACAATCCGACCCTCAGTCCACCACAAGTGGTGCAGAACGTGATTCACAATTATGAATGGGAAAGTACCTTCTGCAGAATTGAGAAGGTTTATGAGCAGGTTTTACGTCTGAACCAGTGAAGCCATTAGCGCCGGAGTGTCAGCATGGATCGGCTGAAAGGATTCACGCTTTGCGTGCGGATTCGGGAGCCAGACACACAGCAATGGCGGCCATATCATCGTGGGGTTTAAACCGGGGGAACTGACGACAATGCGGGTCGGCTTTCTCCTGCTGGCGCACCCAGCGCCCGACACCGTCGAGGCCATCTTCTAGATAACGCTCGGCAATGGCCTCAAAATCAGGATCATCACCAGCCGAAGACGGGGGAAACAAGCCATCGCTGAACGCCAGGACATGGCTGAACTCACCATGACGTATCCGACCATGGTGGAGAAAGGATTCCACCCGCTCGTCACCGCACAGCACACCATAATCTTCATTCATCCGCTGGCGTACCCGCTCAATCTGCGGCCGCAAACGACGCAACGCATCATCAACGGTTTCTCCGGGTTCCTGCTGCCACTGAAGTAACGTCTCCGCATCATGGTTATAATACGGCGTCAGCAACCGGTGCTGTCCGTCCCGGTCAATCGCCATAATCAGGCAATCACCGGTCTGCACCCATTCGAGGTCGTCACCGTTCATCCGAAATACGGCAGCACTGGTGCTCCACCGCTGTAACTTATCCGCCACATCAACACCATGTTGCTCCATGGCCGCGCGTAACCGACGGTTGGATCGCCGCGCCAGATTCAGCAGATCATCATCATTGCAGGCAAACTCCGCAGCCGCGACCTGCGCCGCCCACCAGGCCCCGCTTTTTTCATCATAAAGATTTTTGACCAGACTGGAGGCACCATCAAACACCCCGAACAGGTTGTCTTCGATAAGAACCCGATCTTCGTTAAATTGGCCTGAACCTTGGTGCCACAATGTGTCGATGTGTAAATTCACGATGAAACGCCACCCGCAAATAAGAAAAACAGATAACAGCATCATACATAGGCGCTAAAAATTTGTCACATCGATAATTCCGATATTGCGGCTGCAAATATTTGCATTTCCCTATATATATTTTTTTTTGATGCACAGGGGACTTAAAAGGGTTTACAGAAACAGGTGAAACTGTTATCAGCAACTAACAATTCCCCGCGATAAAAGTGACTATGCTGTCAAAACAACCTTTGAAAACATCACAGACATCTCCCCCATCGCTGCAGTGGTGGCTTTTGCTTGCCGTCCTGTTATTGTGGCCAATGTCACTGGGCGCTGCAACGGCTTCGAATCAGTTCACCGAATGGCTGGCTGTTTTGCGACAGGATGCCATCGCTGCAGGGATTTCAGCCACAACGGTTGACAACGCCTTATCCGGCATTCGCCAACCCAAAAAAAAGGTGATTCATCACGATCGCAATCAGCCGGAAAAAAAAGCGACCCTCCAGCGCTACATGGCCGGAAAAATCAATGGCACTCGTATTGAGCATGGTCGAACCATGCTGGAGCGCTACCCCACCTGGCTGACACGGGTTGAACAACGCTACGGCGTGCCGCGCCGCTATCTGATCGCCCTATGGGGAATTGAGACCCATTACGGTGCTTATTCCGGTAACTTTTCGGTTATTCAGGCCCTGGCAACCCTCGCCTATGATTCACGCCGAGGTGATTATTTCCGTAAAGAGCTTTTGAAAGCCTTGCAAATACTTGATGAAGGACATGTTTCTCTGGCACGCATGAAAGGTTCCTGGGCGGGCGCGATGGGACAATGCCAATTTATGCCATCGTCATTTTATCATTACGCTATCGACGGTAATAAGGATGGTCGCATCGATATTTGGGCGACAATTCCTGACATTTTCGCCTCGATGGCCAACTACCTGGAAAAGGCACATTGGCAGACGGGTCAAACCTGGGGACGCCAGGTCACGGTTCCGAAAGATCTTAACCACAACCTGATCGGGCTTAAAACACGATTGCCGCTGGCGCAATGGCGAGAGCATGGTGTTCGGCAACTCAATGATTCGCCCCTGCCATCATCCGAACTTCGCGCCTCGTTGATTGCTCCGGATGGTCTGAATGGCCCCACCTATCTGGTGTATGATAATTTTCGCGCGTTACTGCGCTGGAACCGGTCGCACCGGTTTGCCATTACGGTTGGCACACTGGCCGACAAGCTTGTTGAAAAAAAATAACCCCGGACGTGATCATCACGGAGAAATCCCGACAGAACCAACCTTTTCGGGGCTGCTTCGACGTAGGTGCCAAGCAGCCCCGAGTTCACCTGATCGACTTGACAGAAGTCCCATCCGGGAGCTTTTCAACGAGGCAATCCGAAAAGGCGATTTTCCGTCTTGCTTACAGGCTGTTTTTCAACAGCCCGTTAAAAATGATAGCTCACGCCCAGCCGTAAAGTGACAAGACCCATTGTTTTGTTTTTATCCCCGGCGATGCTGATCTCATCGCCGCAGGTGGTCACTTCGAGATTGGTCGAGATCTTTTCATTGTACTGGTAGCTGGCCCCACCGCCCAACAAGGCACGGAAATGATCGTCCGATGTTTGCTCACCATTCTGCGTGATCTCATAGTCGAGGGCGGCGGCACCGAGGATTCCGTAGACGGACCAACTGTCCCACTCATAGCCGATATGGGTCTTCACGCCATATTGGCTATCGAGTTCCAGCCTGTCGCCGTCGGAAAACGTTTCGTCCTGAGACGTGTCATGGTAAAAAGCTTCACCGGCGACGAACATTCCCTTAAAAATCCTGTGCTTATAACCGGCATAAATCCCGCCGGAAAAATTTGAATCGCCATCAAGCTTATCCGTGTTGCCTCCACTGTCGACCACAACTCCGGAACCGACAGCCGCCGCTCCGACATAGAAACCGTTACCGCTACCACCTGCATACGCCGTACCTGCCGCGAAAACGAGCGCGACAGCCGACAGGACCAGATACGTCATGTTTTTCATCATCAATCTCCTTTTGTTTATCAAGACGAGGTCGGATTGTTCTTAACGCGCCGTCTTTTGCCGACGCGTGTTTTCACGTCACAACGTTACGCCGTAGAGGCCTCTCAAGCTGTGGAATTTGTGTATGAATTTGTCTGGATTTGTAAGGTCACCACCGCGACGGCCGTCGGTTCGGGCCGACAGAGGCTACAAAATCATACAAATGCAGACAAAAGATCTACGGACTGCGCCGTGCCCTTTCGTGTTATGAACAAACCTGCGGCGTCTTTACATCGGGAAAACATTGCGGCTTGTCGAGCGACAGGAGTTTCATTATCATTGACGCACAGACCATCGGCGCCGCCGAGGCCGTGCTGAACCCCCAACAGACGAAATCAAACCACATGACCATGCGAAAACATCTTTTCCTGGTTGAAGATGACCAGAGGCTTGGGGACCTGATCACCTCTTATTTGACCCAGCAGGGATTCAGCGTCACCATTGAACGCCGGGGCGATAGCGCTCCGGCGCGAATTCTCGACGAGCAGCCGGACCTGGTCGTCCTGGATCTGCTGTTGCCCGGCCTGGACGGATTGACCATCTGCCAACAGGTTCGCACCGGATACGGCGGCCCTATTCTGATGTTGACGGCCCTTGAAGATGATATGGATCAGGTTGCCGGATTGGAAATGGGGGCCGACGACTATGTCAAGAAACCGGTACAGCCCCGGGTCCTGCTGGCGCGCATCCGCGCCTTGCTGCGCCGCGTGGAGAAAACCGCCGCTGAGACAGACACCGCCTCGGTGCCCATCAATGAACTGGTCTTCGGCGGATTGCGGATCAATCACACCGCGCAAAGCGTGCTGCTGAATCAGCAGCCGGTCATCCTCACCACCAACGAATTCAATCTGCTTTGGCTGCTGGCACGCCATGCCGGACAAATTCTGGATCGCGCCACCATTTACCGCGAACTGAGAGGAATTGATTACGACGGGCTGGACAGGTCGGTGGATCTGACGATTTCGCACCTGCGCAAGAAACTTGAAGATGACGCGGACCGGCCCCAGCGCATCAAAACAGTCTGGGGGCAAGGCTACCTGTTTGCCCTGCAGGCTTGAGGCGTGCCGATGAAGCGAATTTTTCTCTCTTTTTTCCTGTTTATCATGATCAGCATGGTCGGATTGCAGTACATGCAGCCACTGTTGATCGGCAAACCGCTGCAAGACTATTACCACGAAGAGTACATCGCCTATTGGCGGGATCTGACCCGGGGAACCTTTCAGCTCTTGTTGAACGAGCTCCAGCCACTCACGCCCGCTGAGCAGAAGCGCCGGATAGAACAGCTGCAAAACCACTTCGGTTACCCGCTCGCCCTGACCGATTCAGGGCATCTGCACGTGACGACGGCGGAGCGGCAACAGTTGACAAAACACCTCATTGTCGTCAAAGACAACGGTGAGATGTTTTACCGGCTCATCCCGAAAACCGACACGGTGATCGCCATGGGTCCGGTCAAGGATTTTGCCCCGTCGGTGCAGATCGATCTTTTGTCCTGGGCGGTCATCACCCTGCTTTTCGGCCTGATGGCGTTACTCTGGGCACGGCCGTTCTGGTCAAAGCTGAACGCCATCTGCAACGCAGCCCAGGCCTTCGGCCAGGGCGATTTCAGTGCCAGGGCGCAACTGCCGCAACGTTCGGCTCTGGCCCCCCTGGCCAACACCTTTAACGACATGGCCGGCCGGATACAACAGCTGATCAGCTCCCATAAGGAGCTGACCCGGGCGGTTTCCCATGAGTTGCGCACCCCCATCGCCCGTATTCGCTTTGCTCTGGAAATGGCGCACGCTCCGGCAAATAAAACCGATCAACGCATGTTTCTCAACGAAATCAACCGGGATGTTGATGAATTAGACGAACTGGTGTCGGAACTTCTGACCCATGCCCGCTTTGATCGGGAAGCTCCGGGGCTCCGTCGGGAAGAGCAGCTCATGGCCCCCTGGCTGATGCAGACCGTGACGGAGGTAAAACCCGCGTTGGCCAAGGTAACGGTCATCTGCCTGATTGCCGATGACGCTCAGAAGATGCGGGCACGCATCGCACCGCGTGACATGGCCCGGGCAGTAAGCAATTTGATTCTCAATGCCGGAAAGTATGCCGAAAAGCAAATCGTCGTCACTCTCGAGACGCAGGAAGACCGCTGCCTGATCCATATTGATGATGACGGTCCCGGCATTCCCGTCGCCGACCGTGAACGCATCTTCGAGCCGTTCGTCCGTCTGGATTCCAGCCGCAGTAAAGAGACCGGCGGTCACGGCCTGGGCCTGGCCATCGTCAAGCAAGTCATCACCCTGCACGGCGGAAGTGTACAGGTGGAAGCCTCGCCGCTTGGTGGCGCCCGTTTTACACTCCTCTGGTGATAGGCTCTTGAGCCGTCGACAGGTGTTATCATTGCTGACCCTTCTTTGAAACAACAGCAAAAACCATTCTATTTTTAATTGTTTTTATGCATTTTTTTTTCAATATCAAGCTGCCGTTGAAGCATTTAATACACAGCGTTCACCACACAAAAAAAGGCAACATTAAATTAACAACCCGTTAATTTCATTTACGAAACAAACGAAACCCTTTGCCACGGCCGCAACACAATGCCAACAGTCCCGTGTCGGCGGTAAAAATTGCAACACTGTTCTTAAATAGGTATGATTCCCTTTCACCCGCATCAGTAAGATCAAGGTGAATAAGAGCGTACACGTGCTTGGGCTGAATGCGTTTGAAAAAATCCGGGTCGCCCCCAGAGATCCGGTAGTGATTTTTTCAAAGCTCAGTCGGCTCAATGAGCTGTGCGATCTGCCACCGGTAGCTTCACTGATTCAGGTTTCAATGTAGATTGAAAGGATTATTTTCATGGCAAATTTCATCCCTCCTCAGGGCTTGGCACAGGCTCTGGTTCCCTGGGGGACCCAAAAAGCGCAGCGTCCCCTTGTTGATCTTTTAGTTCTCGGCTTTCTGGCGGGAGCATATATCGGTTTTGCCGCACATCTGGCAACAGTCGTTGGCACAGGTGACTTTGCCTGGCTGGGCATGAAGAAGCTTGCGGTGGGGGCGGTATTCAGTCTCGGTCTGATGCTGGTGATCATTCCCGGTTCAGAATTGTGGACCGGCAATACCCTGATGAGTGTCTCTTTGTTACAACGACAGATCTCCTGGAAAGACATGATGCGCAACTGGCTGCTGGTCTATATCGGCAATCTGGCCGGTTCGCTGTTTCTTGCCTGGATGATTGCCGGACAAACGGGGATTCTTGATGGGCCGATCGGAGTATCCGCAGTGAAGATTGCTGTTGCCAAAGTCTCCCAGCCCGTGGCAGACAGCTCCCATAATCTGGCCTATTTTTTCCGCGCCGTGGGATGTAACTGGCTGGTCTGCCTGGCGATCCTGCTGGCCATGGCGGCTCAGGACATCGGCGGTAAAATCCTCGGCATTTTCTTTCCGATTATGGCGTTTGTCGCTTCCGGCTTCGAGCACGCAATTGCCAATATGTACTTCATCCCGGCGGGTATTTTTGCCCGACAATGGCCAAATGTTCAGGCCATGATAGAGCCAGACCCTACCGTTATGGCTTCATTGAACTGGTCAAGCATGTGGATCGACAATCTACTGGTTGTCACCTTGGGTAATCTTGTCGGTGGCAGTATCTTTGTCGGTGGGCTGTACTGGCTGGTTTACATTCGCCGAGCAGATCACTAATCCACAGCGCAGCGCATCAGACCAACAAAACAGAATTTCATCCCACTTTTGAACACATCCCCCCGTCACTTTTCCCTTCGCTTACACCACGTTAAACCACTCCTCGCCATTTTTGACATTGACATTAATAAATAGAAAAAGCAAAATGAAAGAGCTATTTTCATCGGCATTTCCGATTTCAATTGATGGCCACTTTTCCTATTTCTGTCCTGGGTTTTACATGCATCGTCTTTTTTTCACCACCCTCTGTGTGCTTGTTCTGTTCACCAGTATGGCCCATGCATTAGACTTGGGAGAGAACATTCAACTCCACGGCTTTGCCTCACAAGGCTACATCAACAGTCACAACAACAACTTCCTGGCTCACAGTCGCTCAGGATCAATCAAGATGAGCGATATTGGGCTCAATCTCAACTGGCGGCCATTCCAATCGTTACGCATCGGTGCTCAGGGATATTACCGTAACCTGGGTGATTACAACGAAAATCGCATTGTTCTGGATTGGGGCGTTATCGATTACCACCCGCTGGATTTTTTCGGTGTTCGCGCCGGTAAAGTAAAAATGCCTTTGGGATTGTACAATGAGGTGCGTGATTCACAGTTCCTGTTGCCGATGGTGTTTCTGCCGCAAAGTATTTATGACGAAAGCCGTCGCGACAGCAATCTGGCCTATATCGGTGTCGGCGTGTACGGCAATATTGCCTGTGGAAAATTTGGCGATGTGGATTACCACCTGTTCACCGGACAAACAGACGTGCCAGACGAAAGTCAGCTTGAACAGAACAACGTAAACTCGGCCATGGCCATCATTGAGCGGAATAACACACTGCCGGGCAGCAAACAGAATCCATTAATCCCTGACAGCTATGAATCTCTGGATCGTGAAAGTGATGATCTGTACGGTGGTGCTTTGGTTTACAACACCCCCTTGGGACTGCGCCTGAGCTTCACCCTTTTTCACAGCAAGGCAAGCCTTTATCTCAACGACTCGTCTCAACCGGCAGGAAGCACCCTGGTACATAACCGCTTTGTTTTTTCAGCAGAATACAGTGCTGAACAGTGGCTTATCGCCAGCGAATACAGTGAAACGGACAGAACCACAACCATTTTCGGCTCAACGTCTTTGGATGGTCCGACACAGTCCTGGTATGTCATGGTCTGTTATAACCCTGTTGAAAGCTGGACATTCTCGCTGCTTTACGATGAATTTTATCGGATGAAACATGACAAGCACAGCGATGAACGCCCCCAGGCAGAACCCTATACAGGCTGGCGCAAGGATATCGGTGCAGGTGTGCGTTACGACATTAATGACTGGTGTAATTTGAAGTTTGAATACCACTATGTCGACGGTAGCGCCATGCAACTCAGTGTCATCAATGATGCTCCCAAACGGTACTGGAGCTATTTTGCGGCCAGACTTTCGGTGGTTTTCTGATGAGATATGCGATCCTGGCCATTCTGATTATATTGCTGAGCCTGCCGCCGGTCTATGCAACGACGGTTGAATCAGCATTGCGAGTTGTTGTGTCTGCACAGAACCCGCAACAGCAACTGAGCCGTTCGGAGCTCAATCGTATTTTTCTTGGTAAAACCCGCAAATGGACGCATGGGGAACGCGTTGCTCTCGCCATCAACTCTGAAGCATCCGCCATGGATGAATTCTGCCAAACGATTGTCCACAAGACGCCTCGACAATTCTCCATGTATTGGCGCAAGCAACTCTACTCAGGGCACAGTATGCTTCCGGCTCAATTTGACACTGACGAGCACATCATCGACTATGTTGCAGAACATTCCGGTGCCATCGGGTTTATCCTCTCGCCAATCAACGACCCTCGTATCAAAGAGGTGATGATCGCACCATGAGCGTCTGGTTTCGGAGTATTCGGGCAAAAGTATGGCTGTGCGTAACCATTGTTTTAATGGGTTATTTCGCGGCAACCCTGGTTGGATTCTATGTCAACATCTATCAATACAAGCGTCTGACCCATCTGCAAGCCACCCACATCCCGCTGACCACTCTGGGCAATGAAGCGCTTAAACAATTTGAGCAACAAACAGAGGAATATGAAGACGCCTTTCTACTGGCTGAGGTTGAACTTTCTCAACAAGCTGCTGAAATGAACAACCACGTTCTCAATCCGTTGGATCAATTGATTCAGGTCACAAAAACCCATCCAACCAGCCCAGTAGATCTCACTAAGTTACAACAGGTCAGAAAAGACTACCTCCAACTCTCCGCCATGGCGGAACAGCTCCATACAAAGATTGCCAGCAATATCTTCTCGGCAACCAGCCAGACAGAGATCCAACAATTCAGTGAGGCCCAAAGAAACTTTGGCGACGAATTACACTCTCTGGCAACCACTCTTAACAACGCATTGCTGCTTGAAGTTGAGCAACATAAAAATCGCGCCCTGAACAGTATCATCTTGCTTTCAGTCCTGTTCATGGTTGTCCTCTTTATTGTTGCCCTTTCGGTCAGTCAGGTTTCAAGTGCCCTGCTGGTCGCTCCGTTGAGACACATTCAGGAAAATATTGAGCGGTTTGAACAGGGGTTGAGTCTGAAAAAACCCGCCCTGGAAAACAACAGCGATGAGATCGGCCAGTTGGCCGCAGCTTTCTGGAACATGACGGAAAAACTCGGCAGAACGACGGTTTCTAAAAATTATGTCGACAATATTATCAATAATATGTCGGGAGCCCTGGTGGTCTTGCGTCCCGACCTGACCATCCATAAAGTCAACCCTCAGACACAGGATTTGTTTGGCTTTAGCGAAGAGGAACTCATCGGTCAACCGTTAACGCTTTTAGTTGATTGCGATCAGGATGCTCACAATAGCCCGGAACGGATCAAAAAGTTATTTCGCGGCGAGTCGATTCGCAATACTGAAATTTGTGCAACCAGTAAATCAGGCCAGGAGATCCCGTTACATTTTTCCGGCGCGCCCATGTATGACGATCTGGGCAACCTGAACGCGCTGATCTGCCTGTTCGATGACGTCACCGAATTGAAACAGGCCGAGGCAAAACTCAAACAACTGGCCCATCACGACCCGCTGACCGGGCTGGCAAATCGCAACCTGTTTTTCGACCGACTCCAACATGCACTCCACGATGCAAAACGTCATGGACGCATTTTTGCGCTGCTCTACCTTGATCTGGATAAATTCAAGCCGATCAACGACACATTGGGCCACGAATTCGGGGATCTCGCCTTGCAGGAGATCAGCAAACGTCTGCAGGAAACCCTGCGCGGAGACGACACGGTTGCCCGTATTGGCGGCGATGAATTTATCATCATCCTCAACGGCCTGCCTGACATTAACGCAGCAGTGCCCCTGGCTGAGAAAGTGATTCGCACCATCCTCACCCCCATCCAGATCGGCTCGTTATCCCATCAGCTGGGGGTCAGTGTCGGCATCAGTGTCTTTCCCGGTGATGGCAAAGATACCGACACCCTTATTTCCACCGCAGATAAAGCGATGTATGTGGCCAAACACAGTGGCGGCAACGGCTACAGTGGCGCCGGACATGACTATACCTGCTGCATTGACCCCGCAGAATAGAGCCGGTTTTCGCCACAACTACTGCTCGGTGTAAAACACTTCGGTTTCTTTCTCCGGCACCAGGTCGCGCATCGGATTGCTCCGGTTCAACACAAGGTTGTGCAGATAAAACAGCAGAGTAAAACCGCCAACAGCAAGATTCAGATCCATCACCAGCGTCACCACAGCAGTGCCGCTGATCATCAATCCTTCGCGATTGGTGACATAGATCTCCCGCTCATCGCGACGCGAAAAAAAGTCCTTCCACTGATACCAACGCTTGGTCACAAGCTGCTTCAGGTACAAACGCAGCGGCATAAAATCAAACACATCATAGCCCACTTTCATCAGCACACCGACAAACACTGCCTTGGGAATATAATTGATCCATTCCTGAAACAGCATCATTTCAATCAAAACAAAGGCCCCGGTCACAATCCCGGCCAGGCGTAGATTCGCCTCCTCCTTGAGCATCAGTACCGAACGGATTGTCGCTTGGGCACCGGGAATTCCGCCAACCAGTGCGCAAGCGCCACTGGCAACGCCCTGCGCCATCAACTCCTGATTTTGGCGCGTTACTTCACCACTCATCTTATCAACCACCAAAGAGGTTAGAAGCGTGTCGAGGTAACACAACAATGTCAGCTGAATGGAAAACGGCAACGCCGCTTTCAGCGTGGCCAAAGACCAATCCCGTGGCCACTGTTGCTGGATAAAACCGAAGAAATCCGCACCACCGAAGGAACCGTTGATCTGGACTCTTTCAACCTCGGGGCACAACAAGGCGCAGCCAACAGAAACCAGGATAATCGCCAGCAGGGTCGAGGGGAGAAAACGAGCACGCCGCCCGACCAGATGCCGCATCAGCGGCGCCAGAACAAAAATCAACACCAGAGTCGCCACCACAACCACAGCATTGGCTCCCATGCCGCCTTTCAGAGCCAGCTTGTCTCCCCAGCCAAACACAACATAAAGTTGATCCTGCCAGATCAGCAGGGCAATGCCGCTCATAAACCCGGACACCACCACATTGGGGACCAGGCGAATAAAGCGCCCCAGTCGCAACAATGCCATCATCAGCAGCAACAACCCGGTGAGCAAAAACACCAGATTGATAAATTGATCCGCCTGACTGGACATGGCCACGCGCTCATAGGCAAACGCCACCACCACGGCACTGACCGCACTCATCGGCGCGGTCGGGCCGGAACACTGTACCCGTGTCCCCCCCAACAAAGCTGTGATCAGGGCGATGATACCAGCGGACAGCATGCCTGAAAAAGCGCCCCGCCCGGAAAGGATGCCCAACGCCGCCCCTAGACTCAACGCGATAAAACTGACGGTAAAACCAATGACACAGTTCCGTAGAATATTTTCCAGTGAAAGTTTGGCAGAATCGTCCACAGCCCCCTCCCTGTAAAAACATCGCCTCGGTCACCCTTTCAGAACACGGGCCGATCCGAACAACAACAAGATCAAATAACAATGTTCTACTAAGTCAAGTTACACATAAAAATGACGATATTCAATCAACACAAAGAAATAAAAAAACCTTGTTAATTCAATATATTATTTATTCTCACATCTTTGGAAGAAAAGAGATTTCGTTCTATTTCCACATCAACAAAATCATAACTGCGATATCAAAAATGAATCTGACATCCCAGAATTTGAGCGTAGTATTTATCGTTGAAAAAAATAGCGGCAATAGCGGCGTTGAGCTGGCAGGCTATTGAAAGGCAACCTGTAGACCCCATAGGCTGAAGACAAAAATCAAGGACAGCTTTTCAAATCCTTGATTTTATAAGCAAGAGGGAAATCGCATTTTCGACTTGCATCGATGAAAAGCCCCCCGGAGGGGACTTTTTCAATACCCACGAAAAGCCTGGGAGAGATTCACGGCAAAGATAAACTCTCTGTGAGAAAAGAACAAAGCATCTGTTTCGCAGCCGGGTTGTCCCGGCTGCGAAACAGATCTTAGAAACGGCCGAATTCGTCATCATCAAGGCTGATTTGCGCAGTAGCCTGAGATCCTCCCCAACCGGAAGAGCTGGTTGAGGATGGCTTGGCAGCCGACACTGTCGGTTGGTATTGAGGCTGAGGAGCCGGCTCAACAAAGGCCTGAGCCTGTCCGGCCAGCTTGAAACGACTCAACAATTGCTTAAGATGCGCGGCCTGAGCACTTAACTGTTCTGCCGCAGCCGCCGATTCTTCGGCCGTGGCCGTATTCTGCTGGACGCCCTCATCAATCTGCCCCAGCCCCTGGTTGATCTGAGAGATGCCTTGTGCCTGCTCGTTGCTGGCCGCGGCAATTTCAGCGACCAGATCCGTGACTTTGGTAATGCCTTCAACAATCTCTTCCAAAGCTGCTGAGGTCTGTTGGGCCATTTCGGTGCCATTCTCGGTCTTGGCCACTGACCCCTCGATCAATTCAGCAGTTTCACTGGCCGCCTTGGCACTGCGCGCCGCCAGGTTACGCACCTCTTCGGCAACGACTGCAAAGCCCTTGCCGTGCTGACCGGCACGAGCAGCCTCGACAGCAGCATTCAGCGCCAACAGATTGGTCTGAAAAGCAATCTCATCAATGGTCTTGATAATCTTATTGATATTCTGTCCAGCGTCATTGATCTCATTCATTGCCGCTACCATAGCGCGCATTTTTTCACCACCGGATGCCGCCGCCTTGCTCGCTTCACTGGACAACTGACTGGCAGTGTTGGCACTATCGGCGCTATGGCGGGTCTGTGAGGCCATCTCATTGATGGAACTGCTGATCTCTTCGAGAGAGGCCGCTGTTTCAGTTGCCCCCTGCGACAGGGTCTGACTGGAGTCCGCTACTTGAGAGCTGGCAGAACTGATCTGGTCGCCGCCGGCACGAATCTGAGCGATCAAATCAGTGAGCTGGTGCACCATGGCCTTCATAGAGGTGCCAAATTGATCCCGTTCAGAGGCCAGATGCACGTCAACGGCAAAATTACCTTCAGCGATTTCAGCGGCCAGATCGGCATGTTGTTTCAGGTTGGCGGCCATCAACTTGAGTGATTTCGCCAATTCACCGACTTCATCACCGGAACTGTGGTCAATATCAACAGCCATGTCGCCATCGGCAATCTGGTTGGCCACCCCTTTAAGAGCCACCAAAGGACGCACAATTTGGCGCAACAGAACAAAGACCAGCGGCAGGATAATCACGACAAAACAGACCACAACGGTTCCAAGCCCCCACCACAGGGCCTGACTGGTGGTATGATTAATTTCTGCATACAACTCAGCTTTACGCGCATCAACATCATCGACATAAATCCCGGTGCCGACGAGAAAATCGGTGCCCGGAATCAAAGTGGCATAACTCAGTTTCGGCTGCGACACCTCGCTGCCCGGTTTCGGCCAGACATATTCGCTAAAGTCACCACCTGACTTGGCCGCTTTGACCAGATCGCGGATAATATAAACGCCATTTTCATCTTTCAGATCGATTAAGTCTTTACCTTCCAGTGCCCGTTTAGGCGGAAGAGAGACCAACAACCCTTGGGTGGTATAGATCATAAAATAGCCGGACTTATCGGGATAAAACGCCACCGGCGTATTCAGTGTGCGAAGGTGTTCAATCTGCTCCTCTTTACTGTCCAGAGATTGAATCGCTTCCCCCAAGGTGATCGCCATCCCATCGGTCAACGCCTTGAGTTTGTCACGATGTCCCTCCATCATCACCGCTCCGGTCTGTTCGACCGCCAGACTGCCGACATTGTTCAAGGCATTGTAGCCAAAGATTCCGACGACAAAGCTGAACAAGGTGACGGCAGTCACCAGAATCCAGATCTTAAAACTGATTGACAAATTTTTCATAAACTCTCTCCCCACTTTTGTAAGTCGCACCCAGCGCGAATGTTCGTTCAAACACCTATCCACTTAGTTTAGCCGAAGTTTCAGGAAGTTAAATGGAAGTGCCTCACTTTCATGTGAAAAAAAATACGGTGAGCTGTTGCTTTATTTGCACTGAATATCAAAGAAAATAAAAATGAGACTTGAGAGATAATCCACGTGTGCAAAGCGCAACGAAAAGTGGGGGGGGGGTGGAAACAAAAAAAACCGTCCTGCGCTATGACAAAGACGGCGTTTTTTAAACTAACGTTAGAAAAGAGAGAGATCAGGCATCATCCTGAAGAAATAAAGCGCTGAACAAATCATAACTGGTTTGCGCCTGATGGTGGGCAACGTCCACAGTGGGAATCTGCGCGGAAAACGTTTTGCCGGCGGCCAGCTGATGTTGGTAGTCGCCGCTGGTCGGTGCCTGTGCGGCATCAAAAGACAGCACTTCAAGATCGGGATAACGCTCGCGCAACTGGTCGGCAAGACGCTGCGTCAAATATTCTGCAGCGTCACGACCTGTTAAGCCGAATTGCGAGATATCGTCCCAGATCGATCCCGTCCCCCTGCCATCAGCATTGCTCTCCATACGGCTCCAGCCGTTTTCCAACACGTTACCGACAATTTTACCGTTCGATTGGAACACGGCAAACAGCTTCATTTCATTCTGGCGGGCGATTTGCGCAGCGATCTCTTCGCTGGTTCTCTCGGCAGGTAATTGAATATTGGACAGCGCATCATCAAACTTTATGATGCTGTCAAAATCATTCAAAGGGGTTAAATCAGCAACGGAAAGGCGCGTAAAAGAAAGAGACGAAGCAGACACGGACGACATGGCGGACTCCTTGATTAAGAATTAACAGAGCACTCGCCTGTTTATCGGCATACCAGGTGTTTTTCTTTAACGTACGCGGGGAAATTCTTGTATTGGTCAGAAGATCCAGCTTGCGGCATTCGGCGGTGCCTGCTGTTCTTCCAAGGCTTTGAGGCCTTTCGCACAGCGCACAGCCAACCAGACCAACCAAAACAGTAACAGCAAATAGCCGATGAGAAAGGCCGAAAGCAGACCACCGACAAAAATGTATAAGGCTCCGATCCAGAAGGTGCGAATCTGAAAATCATAATGGCTGCGCAGCCAGACCGGCGCATCGCCACGATACACATAGGCCATGATGACACCGATAATCCCTGTGATACCGAGGACAATCCCCACCAGGTAGAGGATATAGATCAACTTTGCCGTTTTTTCACTGCTCTTGTTCTCCACGATCGTTCCGTCACTCATTCATCGCTCCCTTCAATAGCGAGTCAACGCTTCCCTGCTCGACCACGGAAGCAACATAAAAATTACGAGCCGAGCAGACACTCGCGCTCCTGCTCCATCGACTCATAATAGCGCGCTTCAAGCAGAGTTCCTTCCGGATCACGAAAATAGATCGATGTCCCTTGACCATGTGCACCCCAGCGTGGCACCGGCCCGGTTTCAATCTCCACCTGATGTTCCAGCAAACGCTCATGCAATGCCTGCCACTGGCTTTTGCTCACCGCCACGCACAAATGGTTCAACAACCCACGTTGTTGCCCCGGTTGCTTGGCCCACAGTTTTTTGGGAAACAGATCGATGATGGTATTGGCATTGAGGCGCACCGAGGCAAACGGCACCTTCCCGGCACGATAGGCGGTTAAACGCTCACTTGGTAACTCTAAAACCTCCGTATAAAACACCAGCATCCGGTCATCGTCTTCAACATTCAACGCAATATGATCCAGTAAACATTCCATAGCCCCTCCTTGTCAGTTCATCTATAAGGGTGCTGGATAGATCAACAAAGTCAACCGACAAAAGGTGCGCCAAGAGCTGTTTTTTGGCTCCCCTTCTCTTAAATGCACCAAGGGCGCTCACCACAAAAATGATGAACGCCCCTGATGGTTAGCATCATCAATACCTGCTCACGGTTGGTGACCGATCGTCTCGCCAACTTTGACCAGCGTCTCGATTCCAGCGGCACTATTTTTCAGCAGATCGTCATCAAAAACAATGGCATCTTTCAGAAACACCAGCACCACGGTAGAACCACCAAAATCAAAGTAGCCTTTCTCCTGCATGCGCTCAACGCTCTTGCCTTGATAGGTCTGATGAATCCCGGCAACACCAAACGCCCCCACTTCCATGAATGCCACGCGACCAAACCGATCACTGTCCAGCAGCGTGTAGGAGCGCTTATTGACACAGAAAACCCGCGGCTTGGCTTTCAGGGCCATGGGATTGACCGAATGGTATTGCCCGGCAATGGCTACCGAATCCGCCACCGTTGCATCACAGGGAAAGTGATAGCGATGGTAATCTGCCGGGCACAGGCGCACCACGGCGACTTTGCCTCCGCAAAATTCAGCCATCGGTCGGCCAAACAGAGCATCCAACCGATCTTCCACCCCTTTCACGGTAACCAGGCTATCACCCTCGATGTCCTCGTAAACCAGCAAACGACCATCTGCCGGACACAAAAAATGGGCGGGGTCCTCTGAAAAAGGGCGGGCCCCCTCTTTGAGCTTGCGGGTAAAAAAAGCATTGAAGCTGGCAAACGTTTCTCTGGGCTCGGCAAACTCGCTCTCATCAATGTTGAGATCGGTAATGGCCGAATCAATTTTACCTTTGGACAACGGTGAATCGAAATACCAGCCCAGAGCACGACTAAGCCAAGACGTGCCAAACAAAAGCTGCGAGCACCATTGGCCACTCATGGTTTGATAGGCCCATTTAATCGCAGCGTCACCCATTACGGTTTCGCGACAAAGCTGTCCGTTTTGTCGATCAAAATATTCAATACTATCCAAGGCAATCCATCCTTTTATCGTTTCTAAGATCATTCAGATGTCAACAAACCACGCTTAACCTACTGGAGTAGCGAAAAAAGGTCATCAATAAAGTCACGTTACGACCTTTCTTTTTTGGCGGGAGCAACCAACAGGCTTGCATTGACAAAAATGTTTTGCATACTTCCAGAATCAGGCGCCAACAAAAGCCTGCTATTCACAACTCACCCCGCCATCCCCAGATCGGAAAGGAGCTCAACAGATGTCTTACAGAATCCTAGAAGAAGATTGCACAGCTTGCGGCGAATGTGAACCGGTATGTCCTGTTGACTGCATCTCAGCCAAAGACAACGGCAAACGTCTGATCAATGAAGAGGAATGTATCGATTGTGGAGCCTGTGCGGATGCCTGCCCGGTTGATTGTATTTATCAGCACGCCCACTAGGGCAAACAACAACTGAAAACTTCCCCAAGCCACAGTGCCGTCACCGTCCGGTGAAGCCTGTGGCTTTTTTATTGCTTCAGCAATTTAAATGTTGTTTCAAGCCAATGCCACGGACACACCACAACATTAATTGGTGACATACGACCTCATTAGTTTATAATAGTGACATCCTGCACCATTATTAGGAGATTCCATGAACATGACAACGAAGTCATCCTTGTGGATACTATCCGTAGTGGTTCTCCTCTGCGTTTTCGCGCTAAACTCCCGGCAACCGTCTACCCCTGCAATAAAAGTCGCCGTCCATCACTGGATCGGCTACGAATCCCTGGCACTGAGCGAACAGGAACACCTCCTTGACCCCACCCTCGTCACTCTGGTTCACAGTACATCCCTTTCAGAATCTGCAGCCCTGTTGCGGCAAAACAAAGTTGATGCAGCAGCATTGACCTTTGATGAAGTTTTTCAACTACGTCAGGAAGGGATCCCCCTGACAGTCGTTCTTATCTTTGATGTGTCTGCCGGCGCAGATATCCTCCTGACGCGACCGGAAATCAACAGCCTTAAGCAATTAAAGGGAAAAACCATCGGCATGGAACAATCGGCCCTGAGCCAATTGCTTCTGAGCGCCATTCTCGATAAAGCCGAATTAACCCCATTAGATATCGACCTGCGTTATGGCATTGTTGCCAATCATGGGCAGCTGTGGCAACAACCAGCCATTGATGCGCTGCTCACATACCTCCCTCTGGCGAAAGGGATTGATCAAGACGCGACATGTCTGTTTGATTCCCGGCAAATTCCCAATACCATCAGAGATGTTCTCGCTGTCCGCAGTGATCGGTGCGAATCATTTCGTCCAGCGCTTCAACATCTGCTGGAATGCCACTTCAACATTTTAACCAAGCTGACTCAAAACGATCCAGACACTCTGCACCGCATTGCGCCCCTGCTTGGTTTTTCCGTTCAACAAACTGCCGAAGTTCTGCGCAAAGTGAAATTCCCCAGCCTGGAATGCAACATCGGCTTTCTCACACCGAACACAAAAAAAAGCCATCAAGCTCTTGATACGCTTATCAGTACAATGCAGCAGGCAGAACTTCTCCCTCAACACGTGAACTGCGAGCGTCTGATTGACAGTTCTTTTCTGCCAGGGCCCCAGGAGTAATGAAGATGGCATCCTTTTTTACGAAAATGCTCGCGGTCAGCCTGTTACTGGTCACACTCTGCCCTCTTCAGCCCCTGGCCATAGAATTGAGTCAAATCAAAATCGGTGTTTTGTCGTTCCAGCCCAAATCAACGTCGGCCAAACGTTGGGCGGTACTCGCCGACCACTTGAAAAAAATCTATCCGGAATTGCACCATGTGGTGATCAAGCCCATGAAGAAAGACGAGCTGGAAAAAGCCATCAGCAACAGCCAGATTGACTTTGTGTTAACCAATCCGGCTCAATATATCCGGTTCCACAACTGTTATGGGCTTTCTGCCCCTCTTGCCACCGTTATTCGCGGCACACGTCAGACCCCCCTGTCCGGTTTTGGTGGAACAATTTTCGTCAAAGCAGACAACAACCGGATCAACACCCTGGCCGATATCAGTACGTGTCGGGTAGCGGTTCCCTTTTTACATGCATTCGGTGCGGCACAAATGCAGCAGTATGAATTGCATCTCCATCATTATCCGGTGATCCCGGAGGATCATTTTGTCATTACTGGACTCCCACACGACACCGTGGTTAAAGCGGTGCAAACCGGAGAAGCCGATGTGGGGTTTGCCAGGGCAGGAACCTTGGAGCGGATGGTGCAGGAAAGAACAATCGCTTTTTCCCAATTTAAAATCATCCACGAACAACCATTTAAAGACTTTCCGGCACGTGTTTCCACGCATCTTTATCCGGAATGGCCCATTGCTGCGTTGCGGCATGTTTCGCAGCAAGATCAAAGTATCGTGCTCTCGGCTTTGCTGCAAATGCACCGGATTCCTGACGGCAAGCTGCCCTTTGGTGTCTGCGGATTCTCACCTCCGGCAGACTACAATCAGGTTGAAAATCTGATGCGTACTTTGCGTCTGCCCCCCTTCGACCGAATCCCCGAATACCGCCTTACCGATATCTGGACACAATATAAAACCCAGTCCAGTTTTGTTCTGGTCGCCATGGCCATCATTGTCCTTTTGACATGCTACCTGTTTGTCAGTCGGCGAAAACTTTACCTGGCGCAACAAAAGCTGATGAGAATCAGCGAACGGGATCCGTTAACCGGCCTCTACAACCGACGAAAATTTATGAACTATTATGAAAAAGAGTGGAAAGCCGCCCAGCGCTCGAAAACGCCTCTTGCCGTGTTGATGATCGATATTGACCACTTTAAAGATTACAACGACCATTATGGCCATCTGGCGGGTGATGTCGCGTTAACCGCTGTTGCCGGAGCCATTGAAACACGCATCACTCGGCCTCGCGATTGTACCGCACGTTATGGAGGAGAAGAGTTTATCGGCCTGCTCCCGGAAACCGACGACCTCGCCGCAGCTCAGGTTGCAGAAAAGATCAGAATTCAGGTGGAAAAACTCCAGGTGCAGCACGCTTATTCGGCAACAGCAGATCATATTACCGTCAGTATCGGGATCACCAGTCTGCAGGAAGGGGATAAAATCAACCGGATGGAACTGATCAATCTGGCGGACAAAGCTCTCTACGAAGCCAAAGAAGCAGGACGCAACTGTGTCAAGATCGCCTAGGTCAGCCCTGCCAACCCAGCCACATCGCTGTAGCCGTCAACAATAAACCAAACAGAACGCCCTGGGCCTTCTGATGGCGCTCATTGGCAACCAAAGTCGCCAGCGAATTGCCACCAACGATCCAGATCATGTTGGTCGATAACGTCAACAGCAGCAGCGCCACAGCCAGGCCGACAACACGCTGTGTGCTTCCAGGACCAGGGGTATAAAACTGGGAAAACATGATGGTGGGAACCAGTAGGAATTTGGCGTTCAATAGCTCGACAATTACACCATCTTTAAATGTCAGCGGTTTAAGAATCTGTCCCTTTCGACAGGACATCTTAAAAAACTTCACCGCCAGATAAAGTAGAAACAACACACCGGCATACTTGATGCCGTCGAGGATGCGTGGTGACACCGAAACGATATAGTCGATACAAAAACCGACCGTCAGGCTTTGCACCATTCCGGTCATGTTTGCCCCTAACCAAAACGGCACGGTTCCCTTGACCCCAAATGTACTGCCTGAAGCAGCAAAGAGGATATTGGCCGGACCGGGACTGATGACAATGGGCAGCAAGGTGACCAGCCACAGAAAAAACGTATCAAACGTCATAACGTTCACTCTTCAGATTCGAAAAGTTATCAGAGAAAAACAACCGCTGAATCATACGCTCTTTTGCTTTATGGTGGAATAGCTATTCACTCAGAGCACATTTCATCTTGTAGCCACCGGTGATTTCAAAGCCATTGTCCCGATAAAATGCCACAGTCCGCTCAAATTCCGGAACTGGCGGGGTGCATAATTCCAAACGCGTCCAGTTCTTTTGCCGAGCCACACCCCGCACCATTTCAATCAACTGCCGCCCGACACCCTGGGAACGATACGCTGGCAGGATATAAAATTCCTGAACAATGCCAAACGCCCCTTCCGCATAAAGTGAATAACTTTCACACAGCGCTGCAAATCCGACAACCTCTTCACCTTCCAAAGCAGCAATCACAGTGTAGTGACCGTTTTCCAGATAGTCCCGACACAGGCGAGCAGCTTTTGGTACATCGACGTCGAAATGATTGATTCCGGTACGCTCAATAATTTCGTTGGTCAGACAGACAGCCAGCCGGGCAATATCCTCAGCACGCGCGCTATTAATCTCTGAAAAATCCATTTGGCATTCTCCACACCATGATCCGAATATTCTTTTCGCTCATCAAAGCCCACTAAAAAAGAACAGATCCATTCTGCACCAAATGTCGAATTGTGTAAAAAAAATTGACAGATGGTGATTTGCTAATGTATTCAAGAGAATAAATTTTACATATTAAAATATTTTTTCAAAACTACAGACAGTCCATAACGTCAGGCTTACCTTAACAGTCTTATCCTGCGGAGAAAAATCAATGTCGGACCCTCTTTACAACATTACCTTTCAAGGCAAGCTTCTTTACGGCTATGAACAAGATGAAGTGCGCAACAATCTGGCCAAGCTGACAAAATTCGACGAACAGATGTTAAACCGACTGTTTTCCGGTGAAAAAGTGGTCCTGAAAAAGGAACTCGACCTGGCAACCGCTGAGCGCTATAAAGAAGTTTTGGATAAAACAGGTGCCCGTTGCGAAGTCGTACTGCTCTGTAAAAAAAACAACACGCCTGACGAGACCGAAAAACTGCTGCCTGAAGAAACACACGGCACAACCTGCCCCAAATGCGGAGCAACCGGCCAAGCAGAGGAAAGTTGTGCCAGATGCGGCATCCTGTTCAGCAAATACCGTCAACGTCAGGAACAGATCGCTTCAGGGCAGGGCCGCCCCGCCCCGGCAAGCCACAATGAAGCCAGCTATTTTGATGAGCATCAGGAACAGCTATTCATTTTAAAAGCGTTTGCCGTTATCGTCGGCATTATCTGTCTACAATCTTTTCTCAGCAGTTTTATCGGCTTGTTCATGCTGTTTTTCCCGGTGATTTTTCTTTTTTACGTCAAAATGCAGGCGACAGTGGAGGACCGCTCTGCCACTGAAGTTCTGGCCGAACACATTACTTTTATGCCGGTCATGTACACCACCGGTGAAAAAAGAAAAGAGGATGTCGCCGTCGTAACCTACAGCCTGATCCTGGTCAATATCCTGATTTTCTATCTCTATGAAATTAATACAGATCCCGAATTTCTCGTCAATAACTTGCTGTTTTTACCTCTCAAACCAAACGCATGGAATACGCCATTTAGTATTTTCAGCTATATGTTTCTTCATGCCAGCGGTGCCCATTTATGGGGCAACATGTTGTTTCTATGGGCCGTTGGAACCGTGGTTGAAAAGAGAATCGGTTGGAAACGCTACTTGGCCTTTTATCTACTCTCGGGAATGAGTGCGGCGTTTGTCTCGCTGTTCATTCACCTGGTTTTTCTCAACACACCGGTACACGTTTTAGGGGCATCCGGAGCGATCGCCGGAATAATGGGTATTTATGCCGTTCGCTGTTACTTTAAAAGTATGGTTTTCCCCCTCCCCATTCTGGGAATCTTCTCGCTCATTCTACCGGTCAGTCTCAAAGTTCGTCTCAATGCCTTGGTCATTATCGGTCTGTTTTTTTTAGCCGATTTAAGTGGTGGGATCGGCCAATTAACAGGCAAAGCCTCAATGATTGGCCACTGGACGCACATCGGTGGCATGTTAGGTGGAATCGGACTGGCGACATTTTTCAAGCTGAGCCGAGACGCCTTCAAAGAACGCCATCTTGAAATCGGCAGTACCAGCGTCCACGGTCAAAAACTTGGCATCAATACGGAGGCGGGTGAAGACTCATTACGACTTGTTTTGAAAGATAATCCACAGGACGTGGAGGCTTTACTGCTCCTGGCACAGCTTAAAAGTAAATACAGTGCAACCGACGAAGGAGCTGAACTTTATCCCAAAGCTATCAGTCTATTGATTAAAGACAATCGCCTCCCTGAAGCTGCAACAGCGTTCTTGGACTTTTACCGTATCTACCTCAAAGGTGTTGCGGCAAAGGACCTTTATCGCCTCGCAGGCTACTTTAATCAACACAATGAACTTGAACATGCCGGAACGTGCCTGGAGCTTTTGTGCAAGGACAGCACAACACCCCATCCGATTCTGGAGAAATCGCTCTATCAGTATGGCCGATTACTCGACATCATGGGATTTCCCGAAGCCGCCGCAGAATACTTCCAAAAAGTGATGGATCAGTTTCCAGAGTCGCCATTCAGTGAGAAACTTCAGTATCTAAAACAAAACAATTCGCTATAAGCAGTGATGACAAGCTCAGGAAATAGTCGTACCTCACTCAAAGACACACTGTCCTTGATCATAATCATATACCCCACCGGCATCCAGACAACGGTCAACTGCCAGCCATTGACCGCCATAGAGATATAAAGCGAAACCAAGACCAAACAGAACCAACGTCAAACCGAAACGAAAACGGAAATGACACACGACTTTTTTCATATGGGGTTCCCCTCTCCCACGTTTAAAACGTGATAATTTCAAACCCCTGATCGCGGTACCCTGCCATACCGGGATGACCAGCCATATCGTCCAACAAGGTCAGGTCTTGCTCTTGGGCTGCGGCCAGCGTGCCCAGTTTGGCGGAGCAAGCTTTACAAACCCCTTCGACAACACCAGCCTGCAAACATTTCTGCCATAAAGGTTTGAGCGGACTACCCTCTTCAATAAATTGCGGGATCAATTTAACCGCAGCACCTTCAACAATGATTTTAGCGTCATAGCCTTTCTCCTGCAGATCCAAAGCATTGAGCAGCACATGGATAAAACACATCGCTTCACCATTGAACACAAACAGCGCTATCTTTTTCATGGACAAACTCCTTATGGGGGGGGCAATTGTTCTTCAGTGATAGTCAGGGTGGTGTCAAATTTTCGGATGACCGTGAACGACCTAGCGTGCATTCCAAAGCCAAATACACCAGAGCGGCAGCAAACAATCCGTTGAGCGGTGGCAACCCCGGCAATAACTGTGCAGCAGCACAGCCTGCCAGCCACGCCACAACAGCAGATAAGCGAACCCTTGCGTCGAATACCACCTGATCGTGCCAGCGTTGTTTCTCATGCATAAAATAATCGGTGATAATGATCGCTCCAATCGGTGGCAAGCAGGCGCCCAGCAATGTGAGAAAGCCGACAAAATGCTCATACAACAGCATGGCGGCCAAAGATCCCAGCGTTCCATTGACCACCACCATCGCCTTTTTGGGCAGCCCGCTGATATTAGCGAACGCCAGCCCCGAGGCATACAAGGCACTGTCATTGGTTGTCCAGATATTCAGGCCCAACACCAGCATGGCCGGAACGATCAAGCCCTGGCGCAACATCACTTCGGAAATATCAGCTTGCTGATAGAGCGCAGCACCGACAGCACCAAACACAAACATCAGTGAATTACCGATAAAAAATGCCAAGACGGTTGTCGACACCGCCGTGCGACTGGTGCGGGCAAAGCGGGTAAAATCGGCCGTCAGAGTTCCGCCACTGATAAATGAGCCGACACACAAAGTCAGCGCCACGGAAAAGCTCAGTGGCTGCTCAGGGGTAATGGCCAGCAAGGACGCCATCCCCCCGGTACTGCGCACCGCTTCTTCAACTGAAAACATCCCTAACAAGGCAATGGCAGGAACAGCAACCAGACTTAACAAGGCCAATGCCTTGATACCAAAATAGGCTGTGGTGGTCATCAGCAGCCCGCCAACAGCAATCAAGAGATATAAATTGATTCCTGTCACCTTCTGCACCGGCAAAGCAAACATCACCACACCGACTCCAAACCATCCCACCTGGGTGATTCCCAGCAAGGCTGAGGGGAACCATGAGCCTTTGACACCAAACGAAGCATGGGCGAGTCGGTGTGTTGACAGGCCGGTTGTCGCAGCAATGTGGGCAAGAGCGCCAGTGTAACCACCAAGGATAAGATTCCCGCCCAACACGGCGAGAAAAAAGCGTTCAGCCGTCAGCCCGGCACCCAGCCGCCCGCCGGTCCACATGCTGGCGGAAAAAAAGGTAAACCCCATCATGACAATCAACATCGACCAGAACCCGCGCCGGGAATCCCGCGGAACGGGTTGATGTGAAAAATCACTATACGTTTGATCCGCTGAGTCTTTCATAACGGTTTGTTTACATCGCCTTTCAACGAGGTTGTGCCTCATTTTGTTGTTTGTCAGCACGCGACCACAAACCGGCCAGAACAGATCCGGAGATATTGTGCCAGATACTGAACACAGCGCCGGGTAACGTTGCAAGCGGCGCAAAATATTGACTGGCAAGAGCCACCCCCAAACCGGAATTCTGCATGCCGACTTCGATGGCAATGGTACGGGCTATCTTGCCGTCAAAGCCAACCAGACGTGCTGCAGCGTAGCCAACGCCGAGACCAAAACCATTATGGAGGATCACCGCAACAAACACCAGCGGCCCGACCTGGGTAAGATTGGCCTGATTCAGGGCAACGACAATGGCGATAATTGTGACGATGGCCACCATGGACAAAAAAGGCAACCAGGGTTCGATACGGTGACGTCGCTCACCGAGCACTCGGTTGATAAAAAGTCCGGACAGCAGGGGAATGACAACCATTTTAGCAATGCTGAGCAACATGGCCGAGGCTGGAACAGGCACAGTCTGCCCCACATACAGCAAGGTCAGATAAGGTGTCACCAGCACGGAAAGCAGTGTCGACAACAACGTCATGGTGATGGACAAAGCCACATCGCCCTTCGCCAGATAGGTGATCACATTGGACGCCGTGCCACCGGCCACGCTACCGACCAGGACCATGCCAACCACCAGATCACCAGGCAGTCCGAGCAGGCGGGAGAGCCAATAGGCCGCCGCAGGCATCATAATATATTGCACTGCCACACCAAGACCCATGGCTTTGGGACGCGTCAGAGCACGCCTGAAATCAGCCGGCGTCAGTGTCAGCCCCATTGAAAACATAATGAATGTCAACAACGGTACGATAGAGGGTTTAAGCAGGACAAACGGCTGTGGAAAGCAAAAGGCCACAATAGAACAGACAATGGCCCAGACAGGAAAAAGAATCGTGATGATGGCCAGCATACAAAACCTTTTGAAACGCCGCGGTTCACACTCTCAGCATGATGCGACAAAGAGACATGGATTATGCCTGCCCATCATAAGCCAAACCGCCGTGAAACAACAAGCCAGTGTCCATACTGGCAACGCTCAGGCCTTAACCAACCAACGATTGGGTCGGTTCAAATCAAAGAAGATTCCCCCAAAATAACGCCGCCAGATAAAGCCCAACACCGTAAGCACTGTGCGACCCCAAGCTGAGCAGACGGGAAAAATTTGGCCGAGGTAATCTCTTGGCTGCGACACCAAATCCAAAGCAGGGTTGCATTAAAAAAAATGGGGCAACAATTGTCACAACGCCAATGAATATCGCCGGAAAAAACGTCGGATGCTTTGCCCAGTCAAGCCCCCAGAAAACCAGAAGAACAAGAGCAAACGCCACACCAATGGCATAATGAGCCCCCCACCCCATCAGGCGTTCCCCGCGAACAGGTGGGGATTCAACAATGGTGTTGTGCGTGAATTTCCCTTGGGGCATATGGCCAAGCCAACGGCCGACAAAGGCATAATTCAGTGAAGGAAGCTTAAATACCGATTTCAGAAACAGCGCCCAGAGATCCATGACCACAGTCGCGCCACAACCGATCAGAAATGCCTTGACAACAAGTTCGACCAGCTCATTCATGATGAGACCCTCCATAAGTGATGTGAGATGCTACCGGTTCAGCACCGGATAAGGTATTGCAGGGAAAGGGAAATGGGTTCAGCAAAGAGACGTAAGAATTACGCTCTAAACATATGGATAGGCCTATAATAAGGAGTGCGGCGCAGGCTGTCTACTATTTTGATAACCCATTAAAAACAAAGAATATAATAGAAAAAATGCACACCAGAACAACAGATTTTATTCTACATAAATCATCTTGCGCGTCATGCCGCCATCAACGACCAGGTTCTGCCCGGTAATAAAGCCAGCCTGAGCTGAAGCGAGAAAACAAACCGTGGCGGCAATATCCTGTGGCTGGCCGACCCGCCCCACCGGATGCTGTTCATGGTCTTGACGACTCAGAGACTGGCTGATGCCGTGAGCACCTTTCTTCAGGGCGGAAACATCAATCCAGCCCGGGCTGATGCAATTCACCCGGATCTGTGGCCCGAGACTGAGTGCCATGGCATGGGTTAAAGCAACCACTCCCCCCTTGCTGGCAGCATACGCTTCACTATCGGGCTCGGATTGCACGGCACGGGTTGAGGCAATATGAATAATCGAACCACTGGGATGCCGCAACAGAGGCGCGGCGTATTTACTGCATAAAAAGGGGCCGGTCAGATTCACATTCAGCAAATGCTGCCATTCTTCCAGCGCCAGGGATTCCAAAGGAGTCCCATGGGCTTTGGCAACCGCCGCATTGTTTACCAGCAGATCGAGGCGACCGTAAGTTGCCTCCAGCCAAGAGAACAGTAGTTGAACCGCCTTCTCATCACTCACATCCACCAACTTGCCAATGACGGAGCCGCCCAACGCCGCAACGGCTTCCTCCACAGCCTGACCGTCATTATCCGCTATAACAACGCTCCAGCCCTCGTCACGCAACCTTGTGACAATCCCACGGCCAATGCCCTGAGCCCCACCGGTCACCACGGCAATCTTCTCTTGATCCATTCCCATCTCCGTTATTTTTTACGCTGATGCCGTCTCGGACTTTTGCTGCGCCGGTAAGCCTGCAAATAGAGAGCATCTTCCGCATAGGTGGTGGGATAAATCGTCGGCACCGGCAGCGGATTCAGATGATCATCAACATTAACAAAGGTGAACAGACATGAGTTGGACAGTGCCTCGCTGGTGCGATCCCGGCTGATGCGCCGGATGTTGGCTTCCACCGAAATAGAGGTCTTACCGGTATATACGACGCGACAGGTGTAGTGCAGCTTGTCTCCCAGCCGCACGGGATGAAAGAAATTGACCCGATTCACCGCAACAATCACCGGCCGGTTGGGCGCCACCAGCTCGGCGCAGATCGAGGAAAGCTCATAGGCGCGCCGCATCAGATAGCCGCCAAAGATCGTCGTCGGCACATTCTCTTTGGCCGGATACATCCGCTCCCAGGAATCCGCCACCAGCTTACCGGACAACAATCCTTTGAAGCCCGGCTCATCCTGCGCCTTATGCAGTTTGGTCAGCAACTCGTACTCTTCGCGGCTGGGCGGTTCCTGGGCAGCATCCTGTTGGCTGCGATAATCCTTGCGACTGGCGATGGCATTTTCATAATGCTTTTTTTCCAGCTCATCATGGTAATCCAACGGCGGAATCGTCACGCTCTTCGAGTCATCACCAACACCCAACCGGGCTACCATGGTGAAAAAACACGAGGCAATATACACACCGGGGTCGCCGGGGTGCTCGACACGAATACCCACTTCCATCGAGGTGCGCCCGACATGGTTAATCCGGGCATGCAGCACAATATCGCGATTGACATCCGCCGCCCCCATGATCATGATCTCATCAATGGCCGCAGTGACCACCCGTGCCTCCGGATAGGTCTGACACACATAATTCAGCGCCGTGTCTTCAGCCATCTTATCAAGATCTTCCAGCAAGCGGCCAAAGCGCACATTGCCGACCAGAGGTTCATTGACCACCATGTAGCTGCGGCGTAAGTCGGCATCAGTACTTAAAGGGATGGTGCGATGACATGCGGTATCAATAGGACGTGCCATGGGATTCTCCTAAAAAAACATCAAGGTCAAATCGACAGAACATAGAATAACAGATAAATAAGGCGTTAGGCATTTTCGCGATCCTCATGACTCGGCGGCGTTGACACCACCAGAAACTCCAAATCCTCTTCGTGTTGATTACTCAACGTATGCGGTACGCCAGCCGGAACATGAAAACCTTCATTGGCTTTCAGCGTGTGAATCGTTCCAGCCACTTCAAGCGTGGCAATGCCATGAAGCACGTAAAAAAACTGCTCGGCCTTGTTATGCAGATGGCGCACCTCTGATGCCCCGTTCGGAACCAGCTCCTGAATAACACTGAGGTTTTTTGAGGCGGCAAGATGCCAGCCATCGCAACCGGCACCCCAGACATAATGTTGCGCAGTTTGTTTTGATACAACAGACACTTTTCTCCCCCTGTAGCTTCTACGAATGGAACATTTTCGGCATAGTAAAAAATTTGTGCCACCCGTTTTGTTTAAACCATTTCGTCCATCTGTACCTCAAAAGAATAACGCCATTGTTTGAAAATGGCAGGCCCTCAAAAATAGTTATCGTCACAAAAAAAGATTTTTACGTCCTTATAACTTTTATAATCAACAAAAGCAGGTAGGATTAAACTATCTAATTTTATTAAATTGTTGTTTATTTTGCCTGCTCCTCCAAGGGGAAAAACATGTTCCGCATCCGCGCCGCGTCCATTGGTACCTATCTGGGGGTCTTGACCGTCGTCGCTGTTTTACCCGCCCTGGTTCTAATTATTCATGCGGGACGGGAGCAACGCCGTGACGCCATCGTTCAGGCCGAACATCAGATGACGATCCTTGTCCGCAGCATGGTCGAACATCAGGAAGGGGAAATAAAAGCAGCACGCCAGACATTAAAAACATTGGTACAGACAGAGGCCGTACAATCTCAAGACCCAACCGCGTGCAAACAGTTATTTCATGAGATCATCTGCCACAGTTCGAATTTGCTCAACATCACGCTCTGTAACAAAAGTGGTCAAGTCGTTGCCTCCGCACGCCCATTCAATGCCATCAGCCTCGCTGACCGCAAACACTTTCGTGATGCCCTGCAAAAAAAGTCCTTTTCTGCGGGAGAGTTTATTTTTACCCGCCTTGGCGATACAGAACCGGCCTTCCCTTTCGCCTTGCCGGTGCGCAACAGCCATAATCAGGTCAAAGGAGTTTTGACCATCGTTCTTGCCGTATCATCGTTCACCAATTTACTTGAACACGCAAGTCTTCCCCAGGGCTCTTTTATTGCCGTGACAGACCATCATGGGCTCCGTCTGTTTTACCACCCTGAAAATTCAGAAACACATCCGATTGGCCAACCCATCGCAGCCGAAAGCTGGCAAGCGGCGCAACAGGCCCGTGATCCCGGACTGGTGAGTGCAGTCGCTTCCGATGGTCGGGTAAAACGCCTGGCATTTTATCCGATGTACCTCAATTCTCAAACAACACCCTATCTCTTTATGTGGGCCGGTATTCCCGAACAGCAGATTTTAGCCCCGGCAAACCTGGAATGGAAAATCAACCTCAGCGTGATGGCGGTGGTTATCCTCTTCAGCGTACTACTGGCACGGTTTTTCGGCCAATACACCTTGGTCAAGCCCCTAGCAGCTCTGGCACAAGCCAGCCACAATTTCGGTCAGGACCAGCCCTGGCAATTACCATCTCAGTATTGCCAGCCTGCTGAAATCGAACAATTGTCCGCCACCTTCACAACCATGACACAGCGGCTTGAAAACAGTCGTGCGATCCAACTGCAATCGGAACAACGCCTGGAACACCTCGCAACCCACGATGAGCTTACGGGCCTGGCCAATCGCACCCTGTTGCTCGACCGTTTAGACCACGCCATTGAAGAGGGCATGCGGCAACATCATGCTGTTGCGGTCCTGCTGATCGACCTTGACCGTTTTCAAGTCATCAATGACAGCCTGGGACACGATCAAGGGGATCGACTTCTTTGTCAGATTGGTAAGCGGCTCTGTCAACACGTCCGTTCAACAGATACCGTCAGTCGTCTCGGTGGTGACGAATTTGCCCTGGTTTTAGGTGACCTGAACAACGAGGAAAGCCTCATCCCGTTAATGCAAGACCTGCTTAAAGAGATCAGCTCCCCCTGCCATATCGACAACCACCATATTGTTGTGACAGCCAGTATCGGCATCAGCCTGTTCCCCAACGATGGCAATGACAGCATCACATTGCTGCGTAATGCGGATCTGGCCATGTACCAGTCAAAACGGCACAAAGGCGATTTCACCTTCTACTCCAGTGATATGAATCAACATGCGGTAAAAATTCTTGAGCTTGAAAAAGATTTGCGTCAGGCACTGGAACGCGGAGAACTGTTACTTCACTATCAGCCCAAAGTCTCATTGCAAAGCGGCAAAATTGTCGGCTGCGAAGCGTTAATCCGCTGGCAACATCCATTGCGCGGCCTCGTCTCGCCTGCTGACTTTATTCCACTGGCCGAAGAGACCGGTTTGATTGTTCCAATTGGAACCTGGGTGTTGGAGCAAGCCTGTCAACAGGCCATAAGCTGGCAGCAACAACAATTACCAACCATCACGATGGCCGTCAACCTGTCATCACGACAGTTCCGTCATGGGAATTTATGCGACGTGGTTGACACTATTTTAGAGACAACAACATTACACCCCGATCTACTCGATCTTGAGATCACCGAAAGTATGATCATGGACGATCCGGAAGGCGCCGTCCAAACCATGATCGCGCTCAAAGAGAGAGGAGTCCTTTTAAGCCTCGACGATTTTGGCACCGGCTATTCCAGCCTGAACTACCTGCGCCGCTTTCCCGTTGACTGCCTTAAGATTGATGCTTCTTTTATTCGTGACGTTGCACAAGATTCCAGTTCTGCCGCGGTTGCAGTCAGTATTGTCGATATTGCGCATCATCTGGGTTTAACCACTGTCGCGGAGGGGGTTGAAACGGTCGAGCAACTGGACTTTCTGGAAAAATGCCACTGCGATATCCTTCAAGGCTACCTTTACAGCCGACCTTTGCCCGCAGAAGATTTCACCTCTCTTCTGAGGAGTAATCTGGATCTGAAGCAGACCCTGAGTAAAAAACCGGACCGCGTGTAGTGAGACTTCTCAATCAACCTGCCGCATTATTTATATTATTGAGCACGCCCGCTAGCTGGATATTGAACAAGTCAGAACGTCCTTCTTGCCTTTTTAGACGCCTGTGGCTTCATCCGTCAGAGACTTGTCCCATTGATTCAACAGAGCTGATCGACCGTTGATGTACTGCTCATAATTCATCGGCGTATTGTTATGCAGGGCATTAAAGACACACCGCGACAACATTGGACAAAACCGTCGACGCCCTGGATAATTTCGATATTTATCCGAATTTTCTTTAAAAAAATGGCCGGCACATCGCATGATGCACCGGCCCTGTTTCTTATAAAATCGCCCTGAACCGTTACGAATTTTTCTTGCGCAAACGATCCATTGCCGCTTTCAGACTGACCCGCAGCCGTTCAAGTGCATCGGCCAATTTACCAACTTCATCCGTCGATTCTGCCGTAATGACCTCATCCACCTTGCCGTCGGCCAGATCCGATGCTGCCTGTGTCAGGGTTTCAAGAGGTTTAAGAGCTCGACCAACAGTGACGACAACAGCAACAATGGAAATCACCAGAATGGCCATCAACATGATCATAAGCGACTGCTGCAGCACCATTTTCTGCTGGTTCACCTTGGCCAGCGAAAATCCGATGCGGAAACCACCCCAGTGCTTCCCTTTCACAATAATCGGAGCCGAAATGTCCCACATTGTCTCACCGGTATCACGAGCATAAACCTGGAGAAAACCCTCTTCGAGGTTCTGTGCCGCGCTTAAACCGACCGAGTCGTTAAAAATCCGCTTGGTGCGGTTTCCGGTTTTATCTTTTTCAACGTCACCGGTAATCGGCTGCTGATACAGGGTATTGTGCGTAGGAAGATAACCATTCACATCAACTGCAACAGCAAAAACGACACTTTCATCCTTAAGAAATTCATCTTCAATGGCCAGAAGCGCCTTATCCAGATAAAAATCGTATCGGGTGTGATATTTTGCCGGTTCAAATCCGGGGATCTCTTCATACTCGGTGTCAAACGCATCCTTGACACTGAACACGCCGTTATCAATGGCTTCTTCGAGAATGCGGCCGGTAAAACGTGCGCCGAGAACAGCTTCTATTTTCCCCCGTTCCAGCAATTGCTGTTCAAGATGCCGGCTCTGCTGACTCACGATGAACCAGGCCCCGACAACCATGACGATCAACAGCAGGACATTAACATAAACGGTTACTTTTACACTGATTTTTTTAAACATGATCCCCCCATGATATCTGAATTAAACGTAGATCTTCATTCTAGAAAGTCACTTCAGTTTGTTTTATAGCCAATGCGTATGGCACCCCAATGACGGTTACTGATGGTGATCGGAATAGAAAGATCGGACATCTGTTCGCCGGTATCACGGCTGTAACGCTGCAACAGATAGGGCTGCTGATTCCGCGCCGCCGCCAGACCGGTGCGATCATTGAAAATCCTCTTGGTCCGATTTTTCACGCTGTCAACCTCGGCATCACCGGTCAAAGGCTGGGCAAAGCGCGTATTATGCGTAGGCAGATAGCCGTTGCGGTCCACGGCGATGCAAAACACCAGATGTGGATCTTTTGCCAAATATTTATCGAGGATCGGCCGCAAAATCTCATCACTCAAAGTATCGTACTGGGTGCGATATTTCTGCGGGTTGGTATTGGGGATCGGAATGTAAAACGTGTCAAAAAGCTGGCCGACGGTTAACCGCCCCGAAGTAAGCAACAACTCGAACTGACTGACAACCTCGTCGCGACACTGCTGCGCCCAAAGATAGGTGTTACGATCAAGAGCCGACTGCAGTGTGTCCGCTTTGCCAATACCGGGTGTGACCATCAGCGCCAGCATCGAGCACATCACGAGCATGACTTTCACCTTTGCCCTGCGGCTGGAACGAACTTTTACACCCGATAAAACCGCCGGGAGCCGCCCTGTTTTTTCAGTTGTCATCTCCATTATCATCCCCTTTGATCACGAAGGATTTAGCCACGCTCCACCGTCTCTTGAATCAGAGCCTCTATGTGCTGGAAAAGCTGCGGGTTGGTACTGCCACCGGGTTGTAGTACGACAAGGTGATACTGCCGGATCGGAAAAAGATGAATGAAACGGCCTGCGGACTGAAACGACACACCTCTGAACGGATCGTTGTTAAGGCCGGCGGATAATAATGTGCAGCGCTGGATCAGCGTTTTTGCCCAGGGCAAGTAAGAAACCGCATCCGTGAGATTGTGCGAAAGAATCTGTCCATTGCTCTGGGCCAATACGTAGCCATCAACACCGGACAGAGCACTCAACGCCGTGATGAAATCGGTCACCCTAGCCACGCGGTTGCTCCATCTGGCGTATTCTTTCTACCGTTTCCGCACACAAAGCCAGATAACGCTCGTATTTCTGCGCATCATCAATCTCATGGCGAAGCATCTCCAGCAGACTGTCAAACGAGCCCTCCCCGGCTCGTTTCCAGGCATCCAGGGCATCATCGAAAATGATCTCCGCCATCGGTCCGATGATTTTTGCCAGCCGCTGTTTCAGCTCGGGAATTTCCCCGCTGAAATCCGTCGGTTGTGGCGGTGCAACTTCCGGCGGGGCAACCTTGTCACTCCCCCCGTCCTCAATGATTTTCGGTTTACTCAGCATGTTGAGGGAATAACTCACCATGCGCCCATTCATGGAAGGTTCACCAAAAACAAGAATGGATTGATCGGCAAAGGTATGAACGAACAGAGCCACTTCATCGTAATGAAGCGTCATCTCACTGGCATCAGACAGTTTTTCCCGCGCCAGCGACATCACCTCGTCCAACTGCACACCTAAGCCAAGCAAGACCTCCTCCGACAAAAAAGGCGGCATACGATTAATCATCACCTTCAAGTCAGCGTCATAAACACAAACCCCTAAAACGCCTGGAAGTTTTTTTAACGTGACAATTGCCTGCTCCATTGCGCTCTCCTAAAATCGTGCCGGGGGATCGAACTTTGATTTAAATTGCTGCAAGAACTTTTTGACCGACTGCTCACGCCGTAAGCCAACGGTGATGGGAACATCTTCAAAGGTAAAAAAGACATGGCGCACACCATGACCCTCATTGGTTACCATGTATTGAAAATTTCCGGCTTGAAGAAGCCGGGCAATGTCGTCAGTTTTCGTCTGAAGATGGCCGGGATGAAGGTTTTTGACTGGCTGTTGGCGACGTGATTTGAACAGGCGCAAGTTGCTGTCTTGATCGTAAAGGCAGTATTCGACAACTCCGGGCAACGGCTCGAGAACTGAATCAATCTGCTGTTCCAGAAGAGTCGTTGCCCCGGATTGCACCAAAGAATGCCCTTCATCACCCGAAGTGTCCTGCGGCTTGGCCAGTGGCAACTGCATTTCATCTTTTAACCGCAGCGCCTCCATAAGCAGAGACATAAAAGACTCGGAAATTTCCTGGGCAACATTGAAAGGCTTATCCTGAAATCCGATCCGCACACTGTCCCAAGCGATGATGGTGTATGCCGCGTCCTTGCCACGCAGTGTCGCCGTTTTGGCCGCAACAATCTCACCCTCGCGAATGAAAAGCTCACCATGCTCCGTGTCCGTCTCGACAGTCAGCACACAATTCTTGTGTTCGACATTCATCAACTGCAAAACCGATGTCAAACTCAAGCCCTTGAGCTGTCCGACCGCTCCGTTTGTCAGTTGCTGGTGAATTCTTTTAGCGGCTTCATCAGCCTTTAAAGGCTTGGTAAATCGTCGGGCAATGCGCAACTCAGCCAGACGAGCCTCCAGATCCGGGGAAAGAGGAGCACTGAGCACATCGACCGGCAGCTCGGGAAAATACCGATTAATTGATTCAATCAGCTCAAAACAGCAGCTTTCTGTTCCATCAATATCGGTAATGACCAAATCAATGGCCAATTGCTGCAATCCCCGATTGATATCACTGCGCTCATTGGCAACGATCACTTCAAGATCGCTGTAGCGCTGCAATGCCTGAAGCAGGGCACGCAGTGTCACGTTGTCTTTGTCAAGAATAAGAATCTTCTTCATACGATAAGCCAGCACCCTAAAGTTGACGAAAAAAGAATCGTAAAACAGGCGTTTAAAGCAATTGCTACCCATTTTCAAAAAAACTTCAGCGGCAGCACTTTCAATACCGCGTTATGCTTTCAAAAAACCCTATTTATCAGGGAATAACACATCAGAGACATTCCTTATGTCTACTATAGAGAAAAATAAGTAAAACACAGTTATACTAATTTTCAAAGCATTTGTTTTGTCCTCCTCGCAGTCACAACCTCATCAGAGACGGCCAACAACCATCCCGTCCGACCGTGGCACAACAGATCGAAAAAGGCCGATACATATCTCGCTGCACCGGCCTCTCAAACTTTTAGTCTGCGACGATTCAACGCCGCAATAGTCTCAACACAAGCGTGGGCGGTTAAAATAGGTGGCAAAAAACAGTTTCGTGGGAAGTAAAATTTTGTGCGCGAACCCAGATGGTCCGCTGAAATGAGGCTTTATAGAAACAGCATTTATCCCGCTCAGAAGATCCGCGACAAAAGCCCGATAGAAAGCATTGAAATGGGTGATGTGACAAGCACAACAACCATTGAGAGAAGAAAGGATATGATCTTTGCTGGTGAGTTGACAAGCGAGACAGACACGCCATATCTGCCCGGCAGAGTTGATCGCCGTCATACATCCGGTGCTTACAGCGATAACAAGAAACAGTCGAACTAGTAACGCGTGCCTTGCTCCTTATAGCGGGCAGGACAGGTCAGATCGTTGATTGCCACGTGTGAAATGGGAGACCTGGACAGCTTTTCACATCGACAATGGTGTCCGAGTTACACCGTCTTGCGATCCCCATGACTAGGCGGGGTTGAAATCACCAGAAACTCAAGCTCTTGCTCGTGCTGGTTACTCAACGTATGCGGCACGCCAGCCAACACATGAAACCCTTCATTCGCATTCAACGTGTGAACAACTCCGGCGACTTCAAGCGTAGCAATACCTTTAAGAACATAAAAGAACTGCTCGGCTTTTGTGTGCAAGTGGCGGACTTCCGCAGCCCCACGTGGAACACACTCCTGAATGACACTGAGTTTTTCTGAGGCCGCAAGATGCCAGCCATCACAGCCCTCACCCCAGAGATAATGTGTTGCTGTTCGTTTTGATGAAATTAGCATCGCGATATCCAGAAGGTTAAAAAAACAACGGCCATGACAACTTGTTCTCACAACGAATAACAGGCTCTCGCTAAGGATTTGCCATATTACAAGGACAAGTTACCAGCGATTTACGTCGCCTTGTCAGGTCAGAAATGTACCAGTATGAACAACACACACCGTGATCCATTTTTCCATAAGATCAATTCTCCTGCCCTGACCTCAGGATCATCGGATTAAGTCAGAACCAGCAAAAAATATTTATGGAGGACCAAGCACCACAGCGAGCATCACACATCAACCTTAAAACCAAGCTCAACATCACAGGCGGCCTGCCCACCACGAATCCCCCAATTTTCAGCGGTAATTTCGCGCAACATAATTTTTACGTGGCTTTTGGGAATTCCGAACGGTTCCAGATTATTCACGATAGCTTGATAAAGACTTCTTTTTGCATCAAGTGAGCGCCCAGCAAAGCAATCAATACTGATATGAGTATAAAACTCCGGTTTTCACGATCAGGAGGACATGCAAACCGGTGAGGCTCATGCACTAAAAGCCGGATATTTCTATCGTGAGGCATAATTTTGAAGCTCTCACGAAGCGCAGCATGTACCGCTTCCATAATCCCTAATTCGACGTCTCTTGAATATTGTTGCCGGACTTCGATTAGCGCACTTGGCATTTCTTTGTAATCTCCATTTCCATGTGCAGATCACTTTATAACGCCGCGCTTTGCGGCAAATTTGGAGCGCAGCGGAAAGTTTATCCGACAGCAGCGATTTGTTATGTGAGGTTATCACTCAGACCACCTCTGCCATCAGTGCTAAACACATGATTCTTTCCCAATGGTTCACAAAGGGGGCAGCATCAATTGCGGGCTGCAAAATGGTGTTTTTTGCCACCTCAAGTTCCAATGGAATTTGCAACAAAGCTTGAATTTGCGCTAAATAAGTAACCAGCCTTGGGCCAGCCTCTTTTGAGAACCTCAAGTCTAAATTAAAATCATTAAAGTGTTTTTTCACTCGAAGTTTTTGGGTATCCTCCCAATGTTCTGGAGGTTGAACGAAGTACTCAATACCCCCCGGTTCACCGCCTGTATCTGCTATATATCGAGCAAATATCCATTGCTCGTTGAAATACCGCTCGTTATCCAAATATGGTTGAAGTACTTGTCCTGCTTCACTAGTGGCAAAGTTCTCTCCTTTGCCATCCATGTTGCAGTCTCTGCACGAGGGCACCAAGTTGACCGGCAATACCGAAAATTGTGGGTAGTGCGCTTTGGGCAGGAAATGATCTAAGTTTCGAGGGCGGCCGATACCACCGCAAAAAGGACATTTCTCGTTGGCCGCAGCCATCAAGGCATTATAAATTACGCGGGCAGGTTTACCCTCTTTTACAAAGTAAGTGCTATACAGCTTTAACAGATCCGATTTCTTTAGCTGCTCAACAACAACTGGGTCACAATCCCGTCCATTAGGAGTCGAAGGTAAAGTGTACAGTTCTCCTGCAGAGGCTGACGCGGCATAGCCAACTGCACTAGCTTGCAAAAGGTGCATGTCGTTATCCACTTTTTGCAGTAATTTGTCATTGCCTGTGATTCCTTGGCGACACATTTCAATTGCTTGCTCACTTGAATAAGCAGGTTGTTTAAGCTTTAACATAAACCTGCACTCCTGTCGCGATGGGTTACAAGTGCTTTCAATAAAGCACGCGCTTCTAAACCAAGCTGGTTGTTATATTCGTTCACTATCTGTTGGTATGAGCTTCCTCTCTCGACAGATTTTACCAATAAATCGTGAAAACCGGGTTATACCCCGTTTCTACGGACGGCTTGAAAACAACTGAAACTCCATATCACGTCTAGCAATCCTTTTCCTCATTCGTGGATTATGGAAGCGTTCAATATAGTTGAATAGATCCGCTTTGGCGGCATCCATTGTCGGATATCTCATCCGATTTGTGCGTTCTCGCTTGAGAACACCAAAGAATCCCTCGCAGGCTGCGTTATCTCCACAATGACCAACAGCACTCATGGAGCAAACCAAGGCGTTCTCCTTCAAGAATCTTTGGTAGTCCGTGCTGCGAAATTGACTGCCGCGATCCGAATGCAAAATCACATGGTTACTTTCTTGACGTTGCCACACGGCCATTTCAACGGCACGGATCACCATCTGCCGGTCTTGGCGATGGTGCATTGACCAGCCAACGACCAACTTGCTGAACAGATCGATGACAACACACAGATAAAGTTTTCCTTCGCCGGTCTTGAGTTCTGTGATGTCTGTGACCCATTTTTGTTCTGGTTCCAATGCCTTAAAATCACGCTGCAACTGATTCTGAACATCGGCAGGGACTACAACTGGTGTGTGATATCGACCTCGTTTTTTCTTTCGCGGCCAGCCTTGAAGTCCGGCTGAAGCCATTAAACGAGCAATGCGATTTTTACTTGCAGTCTCTCCGGTTTCCCGAAGGTCTTCATGCATACGCGGAACACCAATGGCACCGTTGCTGTCTTCATGGATTTCACGAATGCGCTTCAGTAGACGCTCGTTGTCAATCTGTCGTGTACTGGGGGATCTTTTCTCCCAGTCATAATAACCACTGTGAGAAACTTTGAGGCAACGACACATCAAGCGAATAGGAAATTCATTGCGACAACGTTGAACCGCCTGATACTTCAGGACGACTCCCTGGCAAAGAACGTTGCCGCTTCGCGTAAAAAATCCCGTTCCTTTTTTACCCGGGCTAATTCACGTTTAAGAGCTGCAACCTCATCATCTCTGGGATTTCCAGTCCCGCCAAAGGCATGGCGGCCCTCTGCCTCAGCCTCTCGCTTCCACCGTGAAAGCAGGTTGGCATTGATACCGAGTTCTCTTGCAACCTGAGCGCAACTGACATTAGGCTGGCAAGCCTGTTCTACTGCCCCACGTTTAAATTCCTGACTGAATTTTCTTCTCTTAGACATAAACACTCCTTTAGCCCACTATAGGCTTTTTTGAAGTGTCCGTAAATTCGGGGTAGAACCCATGGCTTCCCCCAAAGACTAATATCTAAAAAACACCAACGAGGGTATATAAACAAACCAAGAAAGACAGAGGGTCAGGTCTTGCGTTGCAACATTTATATCCCGAGACTCGGCACTTTCCCATGAAGCGACAGGGTTAAGTCTAGAGATGGCTTCCCCCAAAGACCAATATCTAAAAAAACACCAACGAGAGTATATAAACAAACTACAAATATCAATAATTCTAATGATTTCGCTAAACAGAAAAAGGCCGATGCATCACACGACACATCGGTCTTTTCATCAGTCAGCTATGTAAATAAACCTCTACTTCAACTCAATAATCTTCTCCATTCAGGACAAATCAAAGCGATCGAGGTTCATTACTTTGTTCCAGGCACGGACGAAATCGTTGACGAATTTTTCTTGAGAGTCCTCGCATCCATAGACTTCCGCCAAAGCTCTCAATTGTGAATTGGCACCAAACACCAGATCAATGCGGGAGCCAGTCCATTTGAGTTCACCAGAGGCTCTGTCCCGGCCCTCAAAGACATTTTTATCGACCGTTGGGTTCCAGACCGTCTTCATATCGAGCAGATTAATAAAGAAATCATTGGTCAACTTTCCTGGTTGTGCGGTAAAGAAACCATGAGAAGACTCGCCGTAATTGCCACCAAGCACACGCAAACCACCAATCAAAACGGTCATTTCAGGGGCTGTGAGATTCAGCAATTGCGCTTTGTCGATCAATAGCTCTTCTGCATTGACTGAGAATGTTCTTTGCAAATAATTACGAAAACCATCTGCCACCGGTTCCAGAACGGCAAATGCCTCAACATCGGTCTGCTCAGCGGTTGCATCTGTACGCCCCGGTGAAAACGGCACGGTTACGGGACAACCTGCGACCCTTGCGGCCTGCTCGACAGCAGCGCAACCACCCAGCACGATCAGGTCGGCGAGTGACACCTTTTTGTTTCCGGCCTGAGCGGCATTAAACTGCTGCTGAACCGAGCCAAGTTTTTGCAAAACGGCATCCAGAATTTTCGGTTGGTTCACCTCCCAATCCTTCTGGGGAGCAAGCCTAATGCGTGCGCCATTGGCGCCGCCCCGTTTATCTGAACCACGGAATGTCGAGGCTGAAGCCCAGGCCGTGGAAACCAGCTCAGCCACAGAAAGGCCGGTACTGAGAATGGCCGCTTTAAGACTGGCAATATCCGCATCATCAATCAACGGATGATCAACCGCTGGCACCGGGTCCTGCCAGATCAGATCCTCTTCCGGCACTTCCGGGCCAAGATAGCGTGAGCGAGGGCCCATATCACGATGAGTCAGCTTGAACCAGGCACGGGCGAAGGCATCTGCAAATTTTTCGGGATTTGCCAGATAATCCCTGGCGATGGGTTCGTAGATCGGATCAAACTTCAGGGACAAGTCGGCGGTGGTCATCATCGGGCGAACTTTTTTGCTCGGATCGACCGCATCCTCCACCATATCTTCATCATCAACATCCTTAGCAAGCCATTGATTCGCCCCGGCCGGACTCTTGACCAGCTCCCATTCATACTTGAACAGCACTTTCAGGTAGCCCATATCCCAGGTCGTCGGATTCGGCTTCCACGCTCCTTCAATACCGCTGGTTATGGCATCCCCGGCCTTACCACAGCCAAAGCTGCTCTTCCAACCGAGCCCCTGTTCTTCAAGTGGTGCCGCTTCAGGTTCCGGCCCGACATGAGAAGGATCGCCTGCGCCATGACACTTGCCAAACGTGTGCCCTCCGGCCACTAAAGCAACGGTCTCTTCGTCGTTCATCGCCATGCGGGCGAAGGTTTCGCGCACGTCTTTTCCCGATGCTACAGGGTCAGGGTTACCATCAGGCCCTTCAGGGTTAACGTAGATCAGGCCCATCTGCACCGCAGCAAGAGGGTTATCCAGATCCCGCTCTCCCGAGTAACGGCTATCCGGCTTGTCACTGGTTGCCAGCCACTCTTTTTCTGCTCCCCAGTAAATATCCTTTTCCGGTTCCCAGATATCTTCACGGCCACCGGCAAAGCCAAATGTCTTGAAGCCCATACACTCCAACGCACAGTTGCCCGCCAGAATGATCAGATCGGCCCATGAGATTTGCTTTCCATATTTCTGTTTAATCGGCCAAAGAAGACGACGTGCTTTATCAAGGTTGACATTGTCGGGCCAACTGTTCAGAGGAGCAAAGCGCTGGTTGCCATTCCCGCCACCACCGCGGCCATCGCCCATCCGATAGGTTCCGGCACTATGCCAGGCCATACGAATCATCAGCCCGCCGTAATGACCATAATCCGCTGGCCACCACTCCTGAGAATCGGTCATGAGTTGGTAAAGATCTTCTTTTACTGAGCTTAGATCCAGTTTTTTAAATTCATCGGCATAGTTGAAGTCAGCACCCATCGGATCTGACTTTGATGACTGTTGATGCAAAATATCCAGATTTAACTGATTCGGCCACCAATCCTGGTTGGTGGTTCCTCCTCCTGCGACCATTCGGCTGCTTTTTCCTGTCACCGGGCACTTGCTTTCTCCACTCATTACAGTTCCTCCTTTTAGGCTCGGGGGATATCATTGTGTGATGTCTTGATTGAGTATAACGGGAGATAAAAAATATTCCATTGGCATAGACTTATGCAGCCACCTGCCCACGGATGGCCCAAACGTTACGACAGTGATAAAACAGCAAAAATGGTAACGCACATTGCGCGCTGAAAATTCCATTAAAAAAGGCCGGTGCTTCATTCAAAGCACCGGCCTTTATTTCTTGCATCAAGGATATCAATCCAGGTTACTTCAACGCAACAATTTTCTCCAGACTTGCCTGCAGTACAGTCAGCTTCTCCTGCGCTGCGGCCAGCTTACCACGGTCTTTTTCCAGAACCGCTGCCGGGGCATTGGCGACGAATTTCTCGTTCGCCAATTTCTTGCTGAACATGTCGACATCTTTCTGCACCTTGGCGATCTCTTTGGTGAGGCGCTTCTCTTCCTCTTCGACGTTGATCAGACCGGCCAGCGGCAGGAGGATCTCCACATCGCCGGACACCTGCTTGGCGACCTGGGCCGGTTGGTCGAGAGCGACACCGCAGGTCAGCTCTTCGATGCGAGCCAGGGCTTTGATGTACTCTTCACCATCACTCATCACCGCCAGGCTTGCCTCGTTTTTGCAATCGAGCAGTGCACTGATCTTCTTGGCCGGAGAAACATCCATTTCACCACGGATGTTACGGATGGAACGAACAACCTCCATCACCTGCTCCATTTTGGCGGTGGCGTCTTCGTCCTGCAGCAAACCTTGGCCCTGCGGGTAATCGGCCAGCATGATGGATGCAACCGGACGGGTGCCGGGCAGGTTCTGCCAGATCTCTTCGGTGATGAACGGCGTGATCGGATGCAACAGACGCAGCAAGCGCTCCAGAACAGTGTAAACCACCGTCTGGGCACTGAGCTTGGCGGCGGCGTCATCGCCGTACAGAGCCCCTTTGATCAGTTCGATGTACCAGTCACAGAACTCATGCCAGGTAAAGGTGTACAGCGTGCTGGCCGCTTCATTGAAGCGATACTCTTCCAGCGCCTTGTTGGCTTCTTTTTCCACCTCGGTCAGGCGGGTCAAGATCCAGCGATCCGCCATGGACAGGCTGAGCTCATCCCAGTTGGGGGTGTCAACCGGCTCAAAGCCTTCGAGATTCATCAGAGTAAAGCGGCTGGCGTTCCACAGCTTATTACAGAAGTTGCGGTAGCCGCCGATCCGCTCGGTGGAGAGCTTAACATCACGGCCCTGAGCAGCAAAGGCGGTCAGGGTAAAGCGGAACGCATCGGTGCCGAACTCGTCGATGACGGTCAACGGGTCAATAACATTGCCCTTACTCTTACTCATCTTTTGGCCCTGAGCATCGCGGACCAAGGCATGGATGTACACGTCCTTGAACGGCACTTCGCCCATGAACTTGAGGCCCATCATCATCATGCGCGCCACCCAGAAGAACAGGATGTCGAAACCGGTGATCAAGCAGGATGTGGGGTAAAACTTGTTCAGCGCATCGGTTTTCTCCGGCCAGCCCATGGTCGAAAACGGCCACAACCCCGAAGAGAACCAGGTATCAAGCACGTCGGTTTCCTGGTGGATATTGGTGCTCTGGCACTTGGCGCAGCAGGTCGCATCGTCGCGCGAGACGGTAATCTCACCACAGTCATCACAAAACCAGGCGGGAATGCGGTGTCCCCACCAGATCTGACGACTGATGCACCAGTCCTGAATGTTGTACATCCACTCGTAGTAGGTTTTTTCCCATTGCGCAGGAACAATACGGGTCTGACCGCTTTCCACAGCTTTGATGGCTTCTTTGGCCAGCGGCTGAACATCGACATACCATTGCAGGCTCATGTAAGGCTCAATGACCGTTTTACAGCGGTAACATTCCCCCACCGAGTTCAAGTGGTCATCGACCTTTTCCAGCAGACCAAGCGCGTCAAGATCGGCAACCACTTTTTCACGTGCCGCATAGCGCTCCATGCCCTGATAAGCTCCGCCGTTTTCGTTAACAAAGCCGGACTCGTCAAGGATGTTGATGTTTTCCAGATTATGTCGCTTGCCCATTTCAAAGTCGTTAAAATCGTGGGCCGGAGTAATTTTAACCGCCCCGCTGCCGAATTCTTTATCGACATAGTCGTCAGCAATGATCGGAATTTCACGACCGGTCAGCGGCAGTTCGATCATCTTGCCCACCAGATCGGCGTAACGTTCATCGTCAGGATGAACCGCGACCGCGGTATCACCGAGCATGGTTTCCGGACGGGTGGTGGCCACAACCAGCACCTGGTCGGTCCCTTTGACCGGGTAACGCAGATGCCACAGGTTGCCTTTTTTATCGTCGTGCTCCACTTCAAGATCGGACAGCGCGGTATGACAGCGCGGACACCAGTTGATCAGTCGATTATCACGATAGATCAGCCCCTCTTCGTAAAGACTGACGAAAACTTCACGTACGGCTTTGCTCAGACCATCGTCCATGGTAAAGCGCTCACGCTGCCAGTCGCAGGAAGCGCCAAGGCGCTTAAGCTGATTGATGATCTGTCCGCCAGACTCTTCGCGCCACTGCCACACCCGCTCGATGAACGCGTCGCGACCGACATCGTGACGGTCCTTATCTTCACTGGCCAGTTGTTTTTCAACCACATTCTGAGTGGCAATACCGGCATGGTCGGTACCGGGCATCCACAACACTTCGTGACCGGTCATCCGTTTCCAGCGGGCAAGGATATCCTGCATGGTATTGTTGAGAGCGTGCCCCATGTGCAGCACACCGGTAACATTAGGCGGCGGAATGACAATCGAATAAGGCGGCTTGTCCGAATTTTCGTCGGCATGGAAATACCCGTTTTCTTCCCAGGTTTGATACCACTTGGTCTCAAAGTCGTGCGGCTCGTAGCCTTTTGCCAGTTCGTCTGCCATGATGTGTCTTTCCTTCAAAAAAAAGAATCGGTCTAACCGACCGAGTTTGGGATCAAATTCAGAATTTTACAACGTTTCAGACCGTACGCTTCCATACGAAAAAAGGGGATTTTAGCAATCCCCTTTTTATCCGTCAATGTTCAGTTCACTATTTGCGTGTGGGCCTTCGACAAAACCCTTGCCAGGAGAACATCAGGCTTCAGGCTTAATCTTGTCCATCTCCTCACGAACCAGGCTCTCGGCCAGATCGGGAACGACTTCCCATACGACCTTTTCCAGGATCGGTGAAGCAAGTTTTTCGATAACCGCCCCGGCAACGCGCTCAACAATTTCCGTCAATTGCTCGTCGCTGAGGTAGGCAACGCGGGTTTCCACCCGCTTCGGAGTCGCCCCGTACGCACCTTCGGCGACAATAGCATCGGCACCGAGATCCATGACACCGGCGGGCGCGGCAGCGGCAGGTTGCTCGGCAACAGGCTCAACCAACGGTGGCAGGTCAGCTACCGGTGCAAGTTCAGGCTCAGGCTCCTCTTGCGGCTCAAGGGGCTGCAACGGTTCAAAGGAAGGGGCCGCTTCAACCGCTTGTTCCTCCTCAGGTTCGGAGAAATCACCCAGCGGTGGCAGATCAGCAAACGGGTCTTTGGCTGCGACCTCAGGTTCCTCAACTGTCGATGTTTCCTCGGCAGCAGCAAACGGATCGAGCGATGACAACGATTGTTCAGAGGTTTCTGCAACCGGCTCATCTGCCGGAGCTTCTTCCGCTTCAGGCAGGGCAAACGGATCAACCGGCGTCTCCGCTTCATCGGTTTGCGCCGGCGGCGTTTCATTGGTTTCAAAGCTGAATTCGCTCAGCGGCGGCAGATCGGTTGTCGCCTCTTCCTCAACCTTCTCGCCTGCGGGCGGTGCATATTCGGTTACAGCATCAAAACTGAAACTGTCGTCTTCCTGAGCTGGAGCAAGCTCCTCTTGAGTGGCCGCCGGTTGGCCCATATCAAAGTCAGGCAACGGCTCGGGCTCTGCGATAGGAGTTTCGAGGGCTTCGGGTTGGGCAGGAGCTTCAACAACCGGTGTCTCAGCCTGTTTGGCACTGATCTCTTCGAGGGCACCAAGCAGATCACTTTCCACCGGAGTCTGACCGGGAGTCGCTTTCCAGGTATCTTGAGCGGGAGCATTGGAAAGCATTTCTGCGACTTTATCGACCAGTTCCTGGGAGCTGAACGGTTTGGCGATCCAATCGGTGGCACCAACAGCATTGGCTTTGGATTCGTCAAACGGCTCAAAGGTGCCCGCCAGCAACAGGACAGGGACCGAAGCCAGCTCAGGCACGGCACGGAGCGCTTCACACAATTCGTAACCATCTTTGCCGGGCATAAACACATCGGCCAGAATCAGATCAGGGCAATCCTGTTGAGCCATGCTCAAGGCCTGGTCACCATTATCTGCAATCTGGAGCTGATAGTCTTTATCAGCAAATGTAATTTCGATGACTTTCTGTATAGTGACACTGTCATCGGCCAGCAACAACTTTTTGCCCATCTATGCCTCCTCAGCTTTTATGAAAAGCTCGCGACTGTTATGAAGCCCCATGATTGCTCTATTTCATCTAAAAATGAGTCCATGACAGATACTCAGTATTTTCTCATTTTCAAGTGCAAAACGCTAGCACAGAGCTAAAATTCTGTCAAGGAAAGGAACAGCCAAACATCGTCAAGTTATGCACACTTACAGCGTCGCCCACGGCCGGGGAAGAAAGATCTCCTGGTACAACTTCATGGCATAGCGATCCGTCATCCCGGCAATGAAATCGGTAATACTGACTTCGAGCGGGTCACCGTCGAGACAAACCGCGCCGTAACGTTCCATCTGATCGGGATTTTTCATAAAGAATTCGAACAGTTCCCTGAGTACCCGTGCCGCTTTGGTAAAATCATCGTGAACACTCGGCACCCGATAGACATGATCAAACAACCAATCGCGCAGATCAGTAACCCACTTAAGAACATTGTCGGACAAGCCAATCTCAATCGCACCATCGCGTTGTGAGGCCTGGATCATGTCAGACACCATCGTATTGATACGCTGGGAATGGCGTTCGCCCAGATGTGTCAACAACGAGCTGGGTACATCATCAACGGTGATCACCCCGCCGCGCAAGGCATCGTCAAGATCATGATTGACATATGCGATGATATCCGCAAAGCGAACAATCTGCCCTTCGAGGGTTTTTGCCCGCCCCCCATCGCAACAGGCTGCTACCGGCCCGGTTCCTTTGGAATGATAGAGTATGCCGTCACGCACTTCAGAGGTCAGGTTCAATCCCCGGCCGTTCTTCTCCAGCCGCTCCACCACGCGCACACTCTGGCGGACATGATGAAAACCTCCGCCAAGCAACTCATTCAACACCCGTTCACCGGCATGGCCGAACGGAGTGTGGCCAAGGTCATGGCCCAGGGTGATCGCCTCGGTCAAATCTTCATTGAGAGACAGAGCCCGGGCAACCGTGCGGGCAATCTGAGACACTTCAAGGGTATGGGTCAAACGAGTGCGATAATGGTCGCCTTCCGGCGATAAAAAAACCTGTGTTTTATGTTTTAAACGACGAAACGATTTGCAGTGCAAAATACGATCACGGTCATGCTGAAAACATGTTCGTATCGGACATGGTTGTTCTTTTCTCTCACGACCAAGACTATCAGCACTGCAACAGGCAAAGGGAGAAAGGGTGTCTTTTTCCCGCTGCTCAATCATATGACGTATGGCATTTGATGGCATAAAGCATCCTCAAAGAGTTTCAAATATCATCTTCAGTTTGAATCAGGATGATTAATTTTACATAAAAAAAAATGTTTTTTGTTGAACAATAGCCAGAATAGTCTTTTTTCACTTGATTTTATATATTTATAGCGTAATAGATTATAAAACATTCTATTCAATTCACCACATATGGAGAATACATTATGTCAAAGCTTCTGGAAATGGCTGTAGAAATTGTTTCTGCTCATGCTTCAACCACAACAATGTCCAAAGAAGACTTGGTCGCTGAGCTTGCCGAAATACATACTGCGCTTAAAGCAATGGAAAACGGTGAGCAGGTCGCTGAACAGCAAGACCAGGAGCAGCAACCGGCTGTTTCAATGAAAAAAGCTTTCGGCAAGGACAAAGTCTACTGCATGATCTGCGGAAAAGGCATGACCACCCTTGGTCGCCATCTGCGCATGGTGCACGGCATCACTCCGGCAGAATATCGCAAGCAATTTGATATTCCGCGCACGCAACCCCTTGCCGCCAAAGCGTATTCGGAACAACGTAAAAAAATGGCCATTGAGCGGGGCCTTGGCGAAAAACTGGCACAAGCCCGCGCCGCAAAGAAGAAGTAAACGCTTTGCATCACATGAAAATAAAAAAGAGGGGCTGTTCAAACAGCCCCTCTTTTTTGTTCGTATTTTTAAAAAATTGAAAACGGCACAATCAGCAACGGTTCGCCGCGTTCATCAAGCACTTCAACCCGCCATGCCCCTTTCCACTGCGGCAAAATCCGCTTTGACGACCAAGTGCGCCAACTCGACGAACGCACCGGCAAACGGACCCGGGCCAGTTCCTGGTCTTCACAATACCAGACATGAGTAATCCAGGTATCGTCAGTGGCACCATTAACACGGGTAAAACAGTACAACTGATCCGTTCCGGCAGGAACAGTGTTCAACGAATCAAGCGGCTCGCGATTGACAATGCGCGTGGTAATCGAAGCGTCGACCACATCCAGCGCGAGACTGCCCGTCACACTGACCAGCATCAGTGTTAAAGCCAAAATAACAGTCTTCATATTTACCATAACCCCTCCTGTGGAATCACATTTTCGGTTTCTATTCAACTCTGCCGACGGACAACAATCAGCTGGCAGTCAATGGTGGCAAAAAGCTGTTGCCACAATGTGTTTCAATGGCAAAGATCTCACCGAGAGTCGCGGCAATATCACCAAACGTTTCACGATCGCCAAGTGGGCATCCTTTCGAAAGAGAACGATGCCAAGCCAGCAAGGGAACATATTCACGACTGTGGTCAGTGCCGGGCGTGGTCGGGTCACAACCGTGATCGGCAGAAATCAGTAACAGATCGTCCTTGCCAAGTTGGGGCAGAAATCCGGCCAGCCACTGATCAAATTGCTCCAAGGCCCGAGCAAAACCGGTCACATCACAGCGATGCCCGTAGAGCATATCATAGTCAATCAGATTGGCAAAAATCAGGCCGTGTTCTAGATCACGCAAGGCAACGGCAATTTTTTCCATGCCGTCAGCATTGTCCTTGGTGGGATAATGCCTGCTGATGCCCCGTCCGCAGAAGATATCCTGAATTTTGCCAATGGCAAACACATCAATCTGCTGCTCGGCCAAACCATCCAGAATCATTGCCGGGGGCTGCATGGAGAAATCGTGTCGCCGTTCGCTACGCCTGAAATTATCAGCCTGGTCACCGACAAAGGGGCGGGCAATCACCCGTCCCACATGCCATTCATTGAGAACCTGACGCATGCCACGACACAATTCATACAGTTTGTCCGGCGGCCACAGATCTTCATGGGCAGCGATCTGAAACACTGAATCGGTGCTGGTATAAACAATCGGTCGGCCGGTGCGCAGGTGTTCCTCGCCCAGTTCAACCAGGATCTCGGTTCCACTGGCAATCACATTGCCGAGCGGTTCAACACCCGCCAGCTCTGTAAATGCTTGAATAATCGGTTCAGGGAAGGCCTCAGCAAATGTGGCAAACGGTTGCTCTAAAATCGCTCCGGCAATCTCCCAATGCCCCGTGGTACTGTCCTTGCCGGCGCTCTGTTCGGCCATCCGCCCCCAGGCGGCTTCAGGAGTTGAAGCAGGTGGAACCCCTTGCATAGCAACGATATTACCCAATCCAAGCCGCTGCAGTATCGGCAAAACCAAAGCCCCATCCTGTTCAGCAACATGCGCCAACGTATTGGCATTGTTGTCACCATAGTGCTCTGCATCCGGCAAGGCGCCACAGCCGACCCCATCAAGAACAATCAAAACAACCCGTTTAAACAATGGTCCCCCTGTTACTTGTGCTTTATTTGCAGCCACTGGTCAAGAATCGTTGCGGTGGCACTGCAGCCGATGCGGGTAGCACCGGCATCGACCATGGCCTGAAACGTGGCATAGTCCCGTATGCCGCCAGCAGCCTTGACCCCGATCTTCCCTTGAGCCATTTCAGACAGCAGTGTCACATCGGCAACGGTCGCACCACCGGAACCAAACCCGGTTGACGTTTTAACATACGCAGCACCGGCCGCCATCACCACTTCGGTCAATTGCCGTTTTTGCTGGTCATTCAGATAACAACACTCGATGATCACTTTAAGCGCACGCCCTTCGCAGGCGCGGTTGATCTCGGCAATCTCATGTTCAATTCGGGCATAGTCCCCCTCCTGAGCCCAGCCACCGTGAATCACCATATCGACCTCATCGGCACCAAGGTGACAGGCTTCTGCCGCCTGCATCACCTTACTGGCGGTGGTTTCATAACCAAGCGGAAAACCGATCACCGTACCCACGGCCACTTCTGAGCCATGCAGTAAATCCGTCACCAGCGGCAAACGAGATGCGGGCACACACACTGAGGCGCAACAAAACTCAACGGCTTCTTCACACAGTTGTTCAAAGTCAGCGGCACAGGCAGTCGGTGCCAACAGGGTATGATCAATCAGGCTTGCAGGAGAGACAAAAGACATGAGGGGCTCCTTGACAGAGAAAGCCCGCCAAAGCGGGCTTTCTGCAACGGATCAATCAAGAGATTGTCGCGGTCAGATCAGGTCCGGTAATCGGCATTGATTTTGACGTAATCGTAGGTCAGATCCGAAGTGTAGTAATGCGCCCGGCCGGCGCCGAGATGCAGATCCACGGTGACACGGAACTCAGGTTTTTTCAGCACTTGTGTAGCCAGAGCTTCCTGCTCGGGTCCAGTGGTCAAACCGTTCGCCACCACCTGAACGTCATCAAAGAAAATATCGATTTTATCCGGATCGACATCAACGCCCGAATAACCAACAGCGGCGATAATCCGCCCCCAGTTGGCATCTTCACCGAAAAACGCTGTCTTGACAAGACTGGACGTGGCCACACTGCGCGCGGCGATCTTAGCTTCAACATCGCTGTTAGCACCACACAGTTCAATCTGCACCAGTTTGGTGGCACCTTCCCCGTCCTGGACGATCATTTTAGCCAGATCAAGCAGAACCGCAGCCACCGCCTCGGCAAACAGATCTGCCTCGCGGCTGTCAGGCTGAACGGTTGCGTTGCCGGCCGCGCCATTGGCCAGCAGCAACACCATATCGTTGGTGGAGGTATCCCCATCAACGGTAATCGAGTTGAACGAATCGTCAACGGCCTTGGTCAGGGTTGATGACAACAGTTCCGGGGCCACATCGGCATCGGTCATCACAAAGCCAAGCATGGTCGCCATGTTGGGATGAATCATCCCCGCGCCTTTGGCGATCGCCACCACCTGACAGGTTTTGCCGCCCACCTCGATAGTGCGACAGGAGGTTTTACTGAAACTATCGGTGGTCATAATTGCTTCGGCGACGGCGGTTGCCTTGTCATCAGCCAGGCCCTGGCACAACGCCGGAATGGCCGCGGTCAACCGCTCCACCGGCAGGGGAACACCAATGACCCCGGTGGAAGACACGGCGACGAGTTTTTCATCGACAGACAACGCCTTGGCCACTTCAGCACCACTGGTGCGCGCCACCTCAAGACCGGCTTCACCGGTGCAGGCATTGGCATTGCCGCTGTTGATCAACACGGCTTGACACAGCCCTTCGGCAATCCGCGGTTTGGTGACAACCAGCGGAGCGGCAATCACTTTGTTGCGGGTAAACACTCCGGCACACCGGGCTGGAGTTTCTGAAACGATCAGGGCACAATCGTTGCGCCCCGGTCCTTTAATCGAGGCTTCTGCCGCGGAAAATGTGAATCCTTGTATCACGGGAACAGTCATGGTTCATCTCCCAAGTGCGGGTCTTTCTCAACGCCCGCAGCACTTTTTGTATTTTTTGCCACTGCCGCACGGGCAGGGATCATTGCGGCCAACTTTATCCTCATCGCGTGTCACCGGTTGAGCCGGTTTGTCGGCCTCGTCACTGCGATTCATGACCACTTTGCGCTTTTTCTGTTCCTCTTCCATCCGCTCCACATCATCCTGTTGGACCAGTTGGATCATAAACAGCTTCTGCAACACTTCCTGACGAATGCGGCCCATCATCTCCATAAACAGGTTGTAGGCCTCGCGCTTGTACTCCTCTTTGGGATTTTTCTGGCCGTAACCTCGCAGGCCAATCCCCTCTTTGAGGTGATCGATGGATAACAGGTGGTCCTTCCACTGGCTGTCGATCACCTGCAACAGCAACACTGTCATCAGGTGTTCAAGCACCGCCGGGGTAAACTCTTCTTCTTTGTCGATCAACCGTTTGAACACCTGCTTTTTCAGCGATTCGGTCAACTCCTCGGTGTTCGGCTTGCTCTCCAGATCAGGCATCTCCGGTGGAAAGTTGAATTGGGAAATAAAGTCGTCGACCAAACTTGAAACATTCCAGTCCTCGGGCGAAACCTTTTCAGGACAAAACGTGGCGACAATATCTTCCACCATCTCTTCGATGATAGCGTTGTAGGTGCCACGGATATTCTCACCGGCCAGCACTTCACGGCGCTGGTCATAGATCACCTCGCGCTGACGGTTCATAACGTCATCGTATTCGATGAGGTGTTTACGAATATCGAAGTTGTGTCCTTCCACCTTCTTCTGAGCGTTTTCAATCGCCCGTGAAATCATGCCGTGCTCAATCGGCTCATTCTCGGGAATCTTGAGTTTATCCATGATAAACGCCACCCGATGGCTGCCGAAAATACGCAGCAAATCATCTTCAAGGCTCAGGTAGAAGCGGCTGGCACCGGGATCGCCCTGACGACCGGAACGGCCACGCAACTGGTTGTCAATACGTCGCGACTCATGACGCTCGGTACCGAGAATATACAAACCTCCAGCCTCAAGAACCTTCTGCTTCTCTTCAGCGCACTCTACGGTGAATTTTTCCAGTAACTCGGCGTAGCGCTCATCTTCCGTGTCACCGTTGACCACGTCCTTGGCCAGCATGTCGGGATTACCGCCTAGCACAATATCGGTACCACGACCGGCCATGTTGGTGGCAATGGTCACGGAGCCGAGACGACCTGCTTGGGCAACGATCTCCGCCTCTTTTTCATGATGCTTGGCGTTGAGGACATGATGCGGTACCCCGGATTTCTTCAACTGAGCGGCCAGACGCTCGGAATTTTCAATGGAGATGGTCCCCACCAGCACCGGTTGACCGCTTTTATGGCACGCGCGAATATCTTCGATGACGGCGTTGAATTTCTCCTGCTCAGTCTTGTAGATCATATCGGCATAATCGGTGCGCTGATTGGGCCGGTTGGTCGGGATCACCACAACACTGAGCTTGTAAATTTCGTTAAATTCTGCGGCTTCCGTATCCGCCGTACCGGTCATACCAGCCAGTTTGTCGTACATCCGGAAGTAGTTCTGGAAGGTAATGGTTGCCAGCGTCTGGTTCTCGCTTTCGATCTTCACCCCTTCTTTGGCTTCAACCGCCTGGTGCAGACCGTCACTCCAACGCCGTCCCGGCATCAGACGGCCGGTAAATTCATCAACGATCATGACTTCGCCATCTTTGACCACGTAATCCACTTCATTTTTGAACAACGCATGGGCTTTCAGCGCCTGGTTGACGTGGTGGAGCAATTCGATATGACGCGGGTCGTAAAGGTTATCGACGCCAAGCATTTTTTCGACGGAGGCCACACCGTCTTCGGTCAACGAGGCTGCCTTCGCTTTCTCGTCCACCGTATAGTCACCGGTAAACTCCTTGAGGGTCTGGCCAATCTTGCCGTCGCGATGCTCGATCACCTCACCTTTTTTAAGGCGTGGGATGATCGCGTTCACCCGATAGTAAAGTTCACTCGACGCCTCACTGGGGCCGGAAATAATCAACGGAGTCCGCGCTTCGTCAATCAGGATGGAGTCCACCTCATCGACAATGGCAAAGTTGAGATCGCGCTGCACGTACTGGCTCAGTTCAAACTTCATGTTGTCGCGAAGATAGTCGAAACCGAACTCATTGTTGGTGCCGTAGGTCACATCGGACGCGTAAGCTTCTTTGCGTTCTTCATCGGTAATGCCGTGAATAATACAACCAACGGTCAAACCGAGAAAACGGTGCACCTGGCCCATCCAGTCGGAGTCACGCTTGGCCAGATAATCGTTGACGGTGATGACATGCACCCCTTTGCCGGTCAGGGCATTGAGATAGGTGGGTAAAGTCGCCACCAGGGTTTTACCCTCACCGGTTTTCATTTCAGCAATCTTGCCGCTGTGCAGCACCATGCCACCGATCATCTGGACATCGAAGTGACGCATACCAAGCACACGCTTGGCCGCTTCGCGTACCACGGCAAACGCTTCAGGAAGCAGGTCATCCAGCGTCTCGCCCTGAGCCAGGCGCTGTTTGAATTCTTCGGTTTTCGCTTTGAGTGCAGCATCATCCAACGGCTCGATCTGCTCTTCAAGCGCATTGATCTGATCGACGATTTTACGCAACCGCTTCAGTTCACGATCATTCTGACTGCCAAAAATCTTCTTAGAGAGGGAACGGATCATTCAAAGTCTCCGGTAAGTTTTGAATCACCTGACAGGCCACACGGGCTTCAGGGACGAGGTACGGCACAAGGCCATCAAACAGGATCGTGAAAAAGCCCCGTCCGGGACCATTTCAGTTGTCTGCTAAAAGACTAGAAAATTTACCACAGTCGCATCACAGCGACAAGAGGTATCCCAATGTTGTTTCAAGGATTTTACGGCGAGCTAACATCTCATTGAACAGATTGCCCGAATGCCATCGGGCTGTTAGGTTTAAAAGTAAAAAACTTTGGCAAAAGCCTCATAATGCATGTCAATGCGTCTCAGGAGTTTTTTATGCTGCCAGCCCCTATTACCCGTCGCCTCCAGCACCTTCTATCGTGGATCGCCGTCCTGCTGATGTCCGGGTGCGCCTCTCAGATCCCGCTATCGCCAACAACAGAGCATACGACCTGCACCGAGCTCTGGCAGGAATTTGATCAGCAGGTTTCGACCGCCGGTGTTCGTGATGTCGCCAGCCAATCCATCGACGGATTCAGCTATCTGCGCAGTGACCGCTTTCTCGCCCACCGGATGAGACAGGCCGACACTGTAAACAGCCAGCGTTTTCTCGCCCAACAGATGCGCCAGCGTGACCTGGACGCCCGTTACCGGGAGTTGCTGCGCTTGGCAGAACAGGCCCAACAGGAATTAAGCCTCCGGGCGGCGAGTCCCAACCCGGTTGCACTCAAGGCCACCCTGTCCCGTTGCTCGGCACAACTGATGCGTGATGACTTTGCCGACGAAATCGTCTACTCACGCCTGCAACAGGCCATGGAGATCAAGGATGATTACCGTTTCTGGCAGCGCACTCTTGGTTTATACCCCCTGTTTATCCTGCCGGTCGGTTATCTGGCCAACAACGCCCACCAGGAGATCCATCAGCAGGTTGAATCCTTCAGCGAGGCCAATCTCGTCCCGGAGCACACGTTGTGGTATACCCCACAAACCAAACAACCCCTGGCCGCAAAAGCGATCAAAGCCATTGTCACATCATCGCGCGACAATGCCGCCGGTCTGCATCAACTCAATGATGGTGACCGCCAGCGTCTGGCGGCGAGTTTCGCTCCCGAGCTGCGCCAGATTCGCGACAAAGAGAGTGACCTGATCGGTGCTATTACAGCGGTCGCGCAGGATGACGACACAGTGCGTTTTACCGTCGAAACCGACACCCCGGTGGTTTATTACTACTTCAGTGAAATCATGTTGCAGAGGGTACCCGCCCTGCAGATCAACTATGTGTTCTGGTATCCGGGACGCTACAATGGTGAATCCTCATGGATTGAGCGCGGCCATCTCGACGGCATCACCCTGCGCTACACCCTTGACCGCAACGGCCGACCGGTGATGGTTGATCTGATCAACAATTGCGGCTGTTATTACGGTATGGTTCCCGATGCCGACTATTTTGACCTGGAAAATCTCAAAGACACTGACAAACGTGATCAGATCCTGCAAACACTCCCCCACCAGGCGCAACGACAACGCCTGCTGTTCACTTTCAGCCCACGCCACCTGCTGCTCAATGCGCGTATGGCCACAAAAGAAAACGCAACGGAGCATCACTATCAGTTGCGCCCCTATGAAGAACTGGAGCTGCTCCCTGTCGGCGATGGGACCTTTACCAGTCTGTTCGATGAACGGGGCATCGTTCCCGGCACCAAGCGTATCGAAGCAGGACTCTTATTTTCCATGGGTATCCCGGAAGTGGGCAGCATGCGCCAACGAGGGCATCAGCCCATCACCCTGATTGGCCGTGAACATTTTGACGATCCACTGTTGTTTGACAACCTGTTCCATTATCTTCAGGAGCCACCGCAGGACGATGAGTTTATCCGCAAGCAATGAAGTGGCCTGACAAGACGGGTCAATACGATGAAAGCCTTGTCTCAGGGGCGGTAAGTCTCAATGAATCATGACGATATCGACACCATGTAATGTGGACTGACGCTCATTGCGTTCAGCACGGCTGAATGGGAGAGCTTGAAACTAAAGAACAAGCGGCCGCAAGGGTGGGCAGTGCCCACCCGTTTGAACGGTGCCACGGAAGAAATACAGAGCGGCGTCAAATCGTTATCAACGTTTTACGCCATAGATGATGAGTTGCATGATTTGCCGACCTCAAGGGCGGCAAGCCGAATCAGTGAAGCATGACGGAAACAAACACAGTGTCGGTTGATCCAGGTTCAGGAGGTATTCAAGCTGGTTTTTGCATACTTTTGAGCGGCCAGTCAAAAGTATGTCGGCTGCCGGGACGAAACCCGGCGACCTTGCTCTTGACTTTGATCTTCAGTGGTTCGTCATTCGGAACGAATCGCGCTGGCAAACTTCATCCGTTCGCAATTCTGGTACGCACGTGACGTGGGCTTCCGCGCCCACACCTCGGGCCACATTTTGCGTCGACAAAAGTGGCGCAAAATCGACTCCCGACCATTGCACCCTACGGGTTCCCTCTCTCCATTCTCTTACATCGCGATGTCGGCAAAACTCACCCAGTCTGTATCTGTCCTCAAACAGTTTGCCGACAACCATCACAGCGACGCTCTTTGCGTTCGGTGCTGCTGAACGGGAGAACTTGGTTGCTAAATAACAAACCCAGGCAGGGTGGGCACTGCCCACCCGTTTAATCGTTGCCACGGAAGAAATAGGGAGCTGCGTCAAACCGTTATCAACGTTTTACGCCAAAGATGATGAGTAGCACAATTCGCCGACCTAAAGGGCGGCGAGCCGAATCTGTAAAGCATCACGGAAACAGACTCAGTGTCGGTAAGTCCAGGTTCAGGAGAAGTTCAAGCTGGCTTTTGCATACTTTTGAGCGGCTAGTCAAAAGTATGTCGGCTGCCGGGACGAAACCCGGCGACCTTGACGTTGATCTTGTTTTTAAGTGGTTCGCAATTCGGAACAAATCGCGCTGGCGAACATCATCCGTTCGCGATGACGGTACCCACGTGACGCGGGCTTCCGCGCCCGCCCGTCGGCTCCCTTTTGCGTCGACAAAAGGGAGGCAAAATCGACTCCCGTCATTGCGCCCTACGGGTTCCCTCACTCCAGTCGCTTACGCCGTGATGTCGGCAAAAACTCGCTAGCGCTCAAACAGTTTGCCGACGACCATCACAGCGACACTCCTTACATTCGGCGCTGCTGAACGGGAGAGCTTTGGTGCTAAATAACAAACCCAGACAGGGTGAGCACTGCCCACCCGTTTTGTCGGCTGCCGGAACGAAACCCGGCGACCTTGATCTTGTTTTGTACTGATTGACTTAAGCAGATAAATAAAAAGAATTAGTCCAAAGGAGCAACCCGAGCCCGCCCGGTCAAATCAACCACAGCCAGTTCCGGCTCACCACGATAAAGCACCTCGGCAATCCCGCTGGCATGAACCCCAAGACTCTTCTTCACCTGAAGTTTAGCCACGGTAGTACCATTCGCCACAACCGAGGCATCGCAGCATTCCAGATGTTCCGCTTCCAGCGTAGACGCCCCGGACAATTCCGCTTCCAGCAACGACGCAAACCCAGTCAACCGAGCACTGCACGCCCCATCCAAAGTCAGAACAAACGCCGGACAAAGCAAGTCATCAATCTCAACACGGTGAGCGCCCTCAGCCGTCACTCCGGCCAGATCGGCAACCTCCAGATTAATCACCATGGGTTGTTTAAGCTGCAAAGCAGTTTTAGGCGCAATCAACAGCTCACCATCCTCCACCTGCGTCACCACCTCATCCAGCAGATTTTCATCACCACTCACCGTACAAAGGTTTTGCCCTGTCACACGCACCTTGAGCGTAAAACTGCCTTGGAGCACAATATGATCAAATGCGGCCAGAGTGCGTTGCTGTTGCCCCAGAAGGCCAGTGCCCTGCAAACAGGAATTGGCCCAACTCAGTGGCGGAACACTTATCAAAATAGCCAAAAACATCACAAAAGAGATAAGACGATGTCGTAGCATAACGAACCTTTTTATTTTTAACGCTCATCACCGCAACAGGGTGCGGCTCGACAAGCCATATGAGTCAGTAAAATTTGTCCATGTCTGAAACGTGAGTCAATTGGTCTCTATATGTACCATTGTCGACCCGAGGATGCCAGTGGAGAAATGGCGCTAAAACACCAAGAGGCCCCATGTTCGGGACCTCTTAATAGATCAATGTGCCAAAGAGCGGGTTCTAACCGGCCACTTGGGACTTGGTGAAAATCGCGAAAAAAGGCACCTTGTTTTCTTCAAAAAACTCACGACCACCCTCTTCACGATCGACCAGTGTCACCACGCCAAGGACTTCGAGGCCTTCGGCCTGGGCGCGTTCAATGGCCTTCATAGAGGAACCACCGGTGGTTACAACATCCTCAACAATCACCACCTTAGATCCGGGAGGAACATTCTTACGCCCCTCCAGCCATTGGCCGGTGCCGTGTCCTTTGGGCTCTTTTCGGATGATAAAGGCCGGAATCGGCGTGCCTTCCAGAGAGCTGATCAGTGACGCAGCTGTGGCAATAGGGTCCGCGCCCATGGTCAGGCCGCCAACGCCGTCCACTGTGGCATCAAAATTTTCCAATGCCTTGTAAAAGGCTTTACCGACCAGCACTGAACCACGCGGATGCAGAGTGGTCTGTTTACCGTCAAAATAAAAGTTGCTTTTGCGACCGGATGCCAGGGTCACTTCGCGTTGCTCATAAGACAGCTCGCGAATAATCTCCATCAGTTCACTGCGTTCATTTTCCGTCATTGCTTCTCTCCTGGATGCGACTAAAACAGACCTAATTGTTTGTCCGCCTTGAGACGGGGAAATTTCACCGGATAGTTGCCACTGAAACAGGCGGTACAGAACTGCCCCTCGCAACTGCCACCTTCACAGCTGCCGGTCGCCTTGTGCAAGCCCTCTTCCGACAGATATCCGAGGCTGTCAGAGGTGACATAACGGTTGATCTCCTCGATGGTGTGCGTAGAGGCGATCAGCTCGGTACGGGTCGGCGTATCAATCCCGTAGTAACAGGGATAGCTGGTCGGCGGACTGGAGATGCGCACATGTACTTCCTTGGCCCCGGCATTGCGGATCATCTTGATGATTTTACGCGCCGTGGTACCACGGACGATGGAGTCGTCAATCACCACCACCCGCTTGCCCTCAATCACTTCGCGCACCGGGTTCAGTTTAATCTTGACGCCAAAGTGGCGGATCGACTGTTGCGGCTCGATAAAAGTACGACCCACATAATGGTTGCGGATCAGTCCCAATTCAAAAGGGATCCCCGACTCTTCAGCATAACCGATGGCCGCAGGCACCCCGGAATCGGGAATCGCCACCACCACATCGGCATCCACCGGATACTCGCGGGCCAGTTGACGACCATACTCCTTACGCACACCGTAGACTTCACGTCCAAAAATGGTGCTGTCGGGACGGGCAAAGTAAACATATTCAAAAATACAAGGTGACGGTTTGGCTTCCTCCAGCGGATGATAGGAGTGCAAACCATCCTTATCGACAACAATCATCTCGCCGGGATCAAGCTCACGGACAAACTCAGCTTCGATCAGATCCAGGGCACAGGTTTCTGAAGCGACCACATAGGCACCATCGAGTTTGCCGAGAATCAGCGGCCGGAAGCCGTTGGGATCGCGCACGGCCACCATACGGGTTTCGGTGAGAAACACCAAGCTGTAAGCGCCACGCACCCGTTTCAGGGCATCGACCACCCGGTCAGCCAGACTGTCGCTTTGTGCCCGTGCCAACAGATGCATGATGACTTCGGTGTCAGCAACGGTGGAAAAGATTGAACCAAGTTGCTCCAGTTCGTTGCGAAGTTCCTGAGCATTCACCAGGTTACCGTTGTGAGCCACGGCAATACTGCCACGCACGTAATCAACCATGATCGGCTGAATATTTTTCGGATCGTTGCCGCCCGCCGTGGAATAACGCACATGACCAATGGCGTTCTGGCCCGGCAATTTGTCAAACACCTCATTATTTCTAAAGGCATCGGCAACCAGACCGTTTTTGCGATAGGCACGCAGGGACACGCCATCGGAAGCAACAATCCCGCAACTTTCCTGACCACGGTGCTGCAGGGCATAAAGACCGAGATAGGTCAGGTTCGCCGCTTCGGGATGTCCATAGATACCGAACACGCCACATTCATCTTCAAACTTGTCAAACATCGGGTTGTTTCTCCAGATCAGAGCAGATTTTCACGAATAAAAGTGACCGCATTCTGGTACAGCCACAGGCCCATCCCCTCTTCCGGCAACTCCTCACGGGTCCAACGCGGATGGTGGGTACGATGAACATAGGCTTCCGGGTGCGGCATCAAGCCAAACAGACGTCCGCTGGGATCACAGATCCCGGCAATAGCAGCGCTGGAACCATTGGGATTGAGCGGATAATCCATGGTTGGTGCCTGATAATCGGCATCGCAATATTTAAGCACCGTCAGATGACGCGACTCAAGTTCGTCAAGAATGCCCGGAGATTCGGTGACAAACTTGCCCTCACCGTGACGCACCGGCAGATAAATGCCTTTCAGACCCTTGGTAAACACACAGGGGGAGTCGGGATCAACCTTAAGATAGGTCCAGCGATCCTCAAAACGGCCACCGTCGTTAAACGTCAGGGTGGTGGTCTGAGAGTGATCGCCATCCAGAGACGGCAACAATCCCATTTTAACCATCAGCTGAAAACCGTTACACACGCCCATCACCAGCTTGCCCGCGGCGACAAAAGCGCGAATCGAATCGGCTAGAGTCTGGTCGCTACCGGCGATCACGGCACTGTTGAGACGATTGGCACCGGCTTTAGCGCTGCCGAGGTCATCACCATCGAGAAAGCCACCGGCAAAGTTGAGGAAATGGTAGTCGTTGAGATCGACCTCTCCAGCCAGCAGACGGGAGATGTGAACAATATCAGCGACATCTGCACCAGCCAGACGGCAGGCGTTAGCGACTTCGCGCTCACAGTTGGTTCCGTTTCCGGAAATGACAATTGCCCGTACCTGTTGTGCCATATTACATCTCCCTCAGAGGCGCTTGCCAGGCCTCTTTTAAGACAGCGTTGTCACGATCAATAATCACCGAACCATCAAGGCCAGTCACTTTCAGGCGGGGTTGCTCAGTCACCTCACCGAGCACACTGACCTCCTGACCGGCGAACAGTTTCTCAAACTCTTCAGCCTTGTCCGGCGCTACGGTCACCAGCAGGCGACTCTGCGATTCAGAATAGAGGATCTCCACATCACTGAGCGTGCCGTCACAACGGACCTGACTCAAATCAATATCAACACCAAAGCCACCGGCAAACGCCGCTTCGGCAGCCGCCACGCCAAGACCGCCGTCAGACAAGTCATGACAGGAGGCAATCAGGCCAGCCTGCTGTGCACGATTCAGGGTGCGATAACGCAGCAAAGCCGTTTTCGCATCGACGGTCGGCACGCTGTTGCCGACAAATCCGAGCTGGGTGTAGAGCTCCGAGGCACCGAGTTCGGCTTTAGTCATGCCGAGCAGGTAGACCTTATCGCCGGGGCGCTTGACATCCATGCTTACGGTCTGGCGCACATCATCCACCTTGCCGATCACCGAGAACAGCACCGTCGGCGGGATGGAGATCTTGGTGTCGCCGATCTGGTAATCGTTTTTCATCGAGTCCTTGCCGGAGATCAGCGGCACGCCGAAGGCCAGGCAGTACTCGTAGAGGGCTTTGTTGGCACGCACCAGTTGGGCGGCCTTGTATTCACCATCCGGTGTGCGCTCGCTCTTGACCGGATCACACCAGCAGAAGTTATCGAGACCGGCCACGTGATCGATGTTGCCGCCGACGGACACATAGTTACGCAGTGCCTCATCAATGGCACAGGCCATCATGTGATAGGTGTCGATGTCACTGTAGCGTGGGCAGATGCCGTGAGCGGTGGAGATGCCGGCAAAGGAATCAAACAGTGGCCGCACCACCGAACCATCGGCCGGGCCGTCGTTGTCGACACCGGTCAGCGGCTTTTGCACCGTCGCGCCCTGAACTTCGTGATCGTAGCGCCGCACCACACACTCTTTGGAGCAGACATTGAGGCTGCTGAGCAGCGTTTCCAGCGCTTCGTCCGCAGCCGGCAGATCCGCAGCGGTCGGTTCGGCGTGCTGCTTCACCTCCCACTTGGCAGGAATCTTCATCTGCGGGGCGCCTTCGTGGAGGAAGGACATCGGCAGATAGGTCGCTGTTTCGCCCTGATAGAGACAGTGGTAATAACCGGAATCGGTAAACAGACCGAGATCCGTCGCCTCGACGTCCATCTCTTTGGCCAGGGTAATAAATTCGTCCACCTTCTCGGGCGGAACCGCCAAGGTCATGCGCTCCTGGGCTTCGGAGATGAGAATCTCCCACGGCTGCAGACCGGCATATTTCAGAGGACAGCGATCCAGGTGCATCTCAAAACCACCGGTATCTTCAGCCATCTCACCCACCGAAGAGGACAAGCCACCCGCACCATTGTCGGTAATCGCGGTATAGAGTCCTTTGTCGCGGGCGATGATCAAAAAGTCAAACATGCGCCGCTGAGTGATGGGGTCACCAATTTGAACCGCAGTGACCGGCGAATCCTCGTTGAGCTCTTCGGAAGAGAAGGTTGCTCCGTGGATACCGTCCTTGCCGACGCGACCGCCGACCATCAGGATGTGATCACCCACTTCGGCTTTTTTCTCATGACCGGGACGCCCGTGGAGTTCGGTCGGCATCAAGGCGGCGCTACCGCAGTAGACCAGCGGCTTGCCGGCAAAGCGGTCATCAAACACCAGTGAACCATTAACCGTCGGAATACCGCTTTTGTTGCCACCGTGTTCCACGCCTTCAACCACGCCTTCAAAAATGCGGCGAGGATGGAGCAGACGCGGCGGTAGCGGCTGGTCGTAAAACGGCGAGGCAAAACAGAACACGTCAGTATTGAAAATCAAACGCGCGCCGCGGCCGGTACCGAACGGGTCGCGGTTAACACCGACGATGCCGGTCAATGCACCGCCGTAAGGATCCAGAGCACTCGGTGAGTTGTGGGTTTCCACCTTGTAGACCATGCTCCACTCATCGGTGAACTCAATGACTCCGGCGTTGTCCTTGAACACGGACAGACAGAAGTCTTTGTCGCCTTTGGCAGCGCGAATATCGCGGGTGGCACCCATGATATAGGTTTTAAACAGGGAATTGATGGTCTCGGTGTTACCTTCGCCATCGTCGTAGCTGATTTCAGCGGAGAAGATCTTGTGCTTGCAGTGCTCGCTCCAGGTCTGGGCCAAAGCTTCAAGTTCGGCATCGGTAAGCTGGGCGGGTACGCCGGCGGCAGCACGCTGTTTCTGGACCTCGGCATCGGCGATAAACGCCTGAATGGTCTTCATCTCCTCGAGGTTGAGGGCGAGCATGCCATCGCGGCTGATCTGCATCAACTCATCATCACTGACATTGAGATCAATGGGGCGGATCTGCGGCGTGGCCGTGCTGACCACTTTAGGCGGCTGAACCGTGAGGCCATTGGTCTGGTCGAATTCGTCGCGACTGACAATGGTCCAGCGCTGAATCAAGCCATTGGCAAGAAAACCGCAAGCAATTTTTTCAGCGACCTCTTTATCAATGGGACCACTGAGCAGATATTGCACCGAGGTATAAACCGCTTCGTCATCGTTAAAGCGACGACCGGTCTGGTACTGGATGGCCTCACGTGCGGTACGACCGACGTTATCGGTCACACCGGGACGAAAACCAACTTCCACCAGCAGGTCAAAATCTTTGGCCAAAGGTTGATTGATGGCGACATTTTGAATCACCGGATCGCTGAACGGCCCCTCGGCCGCGGCGGTCAGTTCTTCGTCACTGAGTGCGGCATCGACGGTATAAACATCGATGGTACGAACCTGATCCAGTTGAATTCCGAGGTGTTCGTGAATCTCACGACGCACCCGCTCACCGCGGGCATCGCGAACGCCATCTTTCAGGGCGACGACAATTCTGCTGGCCATAGAGTCTCCTTGGCAGAAAAAAGGAAGTGACTTCCCCAGTCAACCGACTCGGGAAACGTGTTTATCTTCTCTAGTGAACTTTTTGTAAAAAGCTCTTTTTAAATCAAAATACGGCAACAAAACCTGACACAACAACGTGCCTTGCCTGATTTCAGAACAAAGCACGTTTTATTCACTTTCACACCATTGTCGAGTCAAAACAACAACTCACCACATGGGGAGCGCCGGTAATCATCTGCGGTTGACAGTGATTCTGTGCGCTAAGCACCCGAGAAACAGACTGTTGCGCCAGTTGCGGCGTGTTATTGGTCTCGCTTAAATGAGCCAGAAACACGGCATCCAACCCATCCCACAACACCTGCTGTAACAATTGGGCACCATCAGCGTTGGAAAGATGGCCATGGTGACTGCGAATGCGCTGTTTCAACGGCCAGGGATAAGGCCCATCACGCAGCATCTCCTCATCATGGTTGGTCTCCAGCACCAGAACCCGGCACTGCTGCAAGCTCTGTTGCACCAGACGGGTGGCGATGCCCATGTCGGTGGCCACACCGATTTTCCCGTCACAGGTATCAACGACAAAGCCAACCGGCGCTGCTGCATCGTGAGTGATGGGAAACGGTTGGATCAAAACATCCTGAAACACCACCGTCTCGCCAATATCAAAAAAACGCTCCTCCACCTTGCCCAGCTTGACAATGGCCGCATGGGTGTCGGGATGGAAAAAAATCGGCAGTTTATGGCGGCGCGACAACGGACCCAGACCGCGGCAATGATCCGAATGCTCGTGAGTCACAAACACCGCATCAAGGCTGTCAGCATCCACACCGATCTGTTCGAGGCGACAGCTGATCTGTAACGCAGAAAGACCAGCATCAATCAAGATGCGGGTCTTTTCACTTTCTATATACAGTGAGTTTCCCTTGCTGCCACTGGCCAGTTGACAGATTCGCACGTCAGACTCTCCAACCGAAACCGGTCCACCGACCATTCGGGTTTTCTCGTTAAGTCAGACCGTACAATTAGAACGGCCCGTCAAAAACGTTCTCGGGTATACCGGAAATCAGCGTCAGCAGCAAGGAAAAAACGTCGCTATTTCAGCCGCCACCGCTACCATTTTCGCGGATTGTTCAGTCAGGCTCTAAATAGCACAGCTACCATAAAAGGGCAAGGTATCTGCCGGGGCTTTTTACACCGGCTCTGGAGAAAGAAGCCACTGTTTTCTTATGCTACGTCGTGATGGGATCACGGCAATCCATTCCCGTCAGAACGAGCATTTCATTTTATGACAAGAAATTCCCTGTTTTCTCAGGCTTAACGCTTGACGAACCCCCAACCCCTTTATATGATTTGCGTCGTTGGCGGACAAACGTTCCATCCTGTCTTTTTTATTTAATCTTATCTGAAGGAGGGCTGACCATGGCAACAAAAGTCGCCATCAACGGCTTCGGTCGCATCGGCCGTAATGTACTGCGCATCGCTCAGGGACACCCGGATTTCAACATCGTCGCCATTAACGATCTGACAGATGCGCCCACCTTGGCCCATCTGCTCAAATATGATTCGGTTCACGGCACCTTCGCCGGCGAAGTCAAGGCTGAGGGTGACACACTCTACGTCAACGGTCAGGCCATTAAAATCACCTGCGAACGCGATCCCGAAAATCTGCCCTGGCAGGAGATGGACGTAGAAATCGTTGTCGAGTCCACCGGACGTTTTCGCAAGCGGGAAGATGCCGCCAAGCACCTCACCGCCGGTGCCAAGAAAGTCCTGATCAGTGCTCCGGGCAAAAATTCCGATGTCACGGTTGTTCGCGGCGTTAACTTTGACCAGTACGACCCGGCACAGCACGACATCATCTCCAATGCCTCCTGCACCACCAACTGCCTGGCCCCGGTGGCCAAACTGCTGTTGGATTCAGTCGGTATTGAGCGTGGCAGCATGACCACCATCCACTCCTATACCAATGATCAGCGTATCCTCGATTTACCTCATGAGGATTTACGTCGTGCCCGCGCCGCCTCCCTGTCAATGATCCCGACCACCACCGGCGCCACCAAAGCCGTGGGTCAGGTCCTGCCGGGCCTTAAAGGCAAGCTGACCGGCCTGTCGGTACGGGTACCGACCCCCAATGTCTCCCTCATCGACCTGGTCATTGAAACGGAAAAACCCACCAGTGTTGAAGCGATCAACGCCCTGATGGCCCAAGCCGCCGACGGCCCGCTCAAAGGCGTCCTCGAATACTGTGATGAGCCGCTGGTCTCCATTGACTTTAACGGTCATCCGGCATCCGCCATCTTCGATTCCCTGTCCACCACAGTCATGGACGAAACCCTTGTCAAAGTTCTGTTGTGGTATGACAACGAATGGGGCTATTCAGCACGCGTGGTTGACCTGATCAGTTATGTCGCCCGCAGTTAAATAAAACACAGTCAATCCATCAGGAGATGCCATGGCGGCATCTCCTGTTTTTACATCAAAAGACAACCACCTCCTCACCGATGAGGAGCACACGACAAGCAACAGGAGAACACAGGCACATGCTCAACAAAATTTCTGTCACCGCACTTGAATTAACAGGCAAGCGGGTTTTCTGCCGCGTCGACTTCAACGTTCCTCTCGACAGCGCTCAAACCATTACCGATGACACCAGGATTGTCGCTGCATTGCCTACGATTCGCTATATTATTGAACAGGGCGGCAAGCTGATCCTCGCCTCTCATCTCGGTCGCCCCAAAGGCAGCTTCAAACCGGAATCCAGCCTGGCGCCGGTGGCGCCCTATCTGAGCAAATTGCTCGATCAGCCGGTCACCATGGCCAAAGACTGTGTCGGCGATGAGGTCAAAGCACAGATCGCGGCCATGAACGACGGCGATGTGCTGCTGCTGGAAAACATGCGCTTTTATCCCGGCGAGGAGAAGAACGACCCAGCATTTTGCGCCGAACTGGCCGAACTGGCCGACATCTATGTCAATGATGCCTTCGGCACCGCTCATCGCGCACACGCTTCCACGGAAGGGATTGCCCGCCTGCTGCAACCGGCAGCGGCCGGTTTCCTGATGGCCAAAGAACTTGAATATCTGGGGCAAGCCCTCGACGCCCCCAAGCGTCCGTTTGCTGCCGTGATCGGCGGCGCCAAGGTCAGCGACAAAATCACCGTTATCGACACCCTGCTCGACAAAGTCAACGCCCTGCTCATCGGCGGCGGCATGGCTTACACCTTCCTGAAAGCACAAGGCGTTGAAATCGGCACCTCATTAGTGGAAATCGACCAGCTCGACCTAGCTCGAGAACTGATGGCCAAGGCCGAAAAGAACGGCGTTGAACTAATGCTGCCCGTTGATCATGTTACCGCCAAGGCGTTTGATAAAGAGGCTGCGGCAAGCGTCTATACCAACGAGGCGTTCCCGACTAACGAGATGGGACTCGATATCGGTCCACAAACCGCCCAGGCCTATGCCGCTAAAATGACTGAAGCCGCAACCGTGGTCTGGAACGGCCCCATGGGCGTGTTTGAATTCCCGGCGTTTGCCAAAGGCACTTTTGCTGTCGCCGAAGCGCTGGCAAAATCGGATGCCATCTCCATCATCGGCGGTGGTGACTCGGTGGCGGCAGTCAACCAGGCCGGTCTCAACGACCAGATGACCCACATCTCAACTGGTGGCGGTGCATCACTGGAATTTCTCGAAGGCAAAACCCTGCCCGGCATCGCCGCGCTGACCGATCAATAAACCATCCAGTCTCACAGGAGAATGTTTCAATGCGTAAACCACTCATTGCCGGAAACTGGAAACTGCACAACACTGTCGAGCAGTCCTGCCAGTTGGCCCAGGCTCTGGTCAACGACTTAAGCGACGTCACCGAAACCGAGATCGTCATAGCTCCGGTGTTTACCGCCCTGTCTGAGGTCGGCAAGATATGTACGGAGTCTCCCGTTCAACTGGCGGCACAGAATTGCCACTGTATGGATGATGGTGCTTATACCGGCGAGGTGTCCGTTCCTCTGCTGGCCGATGTCGGCTGCAGCCATATCATCGTCGGACATTCGGAGCGTCGCCAATACTTTGGCGAGACCGATCACTTTGTCAATGTCAAGGCGCGCGCCATCCTCAAACACGGCCTGACCGCCATCATCTGCGTTGGTGAAACTCTCGAGCAGCGTGAAAGCGGTGAGTTATTTGAAGTGATTGCAGCGCAGATACGCGGTGCTCTGGAAGAGATCACTGCTGAGCAGATGGCTCAGGTGGTTCTCGCCTACGAGCCGGTGTGGGCCATCGGCACCGGAAAAACTGCCACCAGTGAAGAGGCCGAGGAAGTTCACGCCTACATCCGTGGCCTGCTGCACGGCAGCTTTGGAACAGACATTGCCTCTCAGTGCCGCATTCTCTACGGCGGCAGTGTCAAGCCCGGTAACATCAGTGAGCTGATGGCCGAGGAAGACATTGACGGTGCCCTGGTCGGTGGTGCCAGTCTGAAAGCGGAAGATTTCAGTGCCATCGTTCGCTTTAAAAAGTCTTTGAAAATGGCGCCGCACTAGGATAAAAACACCCCTTGGCAGTAACGCCAAAGTTGTGTTAGAGTGCTTCGCTGTTCGCGAACCGGTATTCTTATTGATTATGGATACCCGACTAATGACCCTAACAGGAGATCAAGCTCACCATGATTCCTTTTTTGCTGACGGTACATGTTCTGGTGTGCATTGCACTTATCGTAATCGTTCTGCTTCAGGCTGGTAAAGGGGCCGAAGCCGGTGCTTCTTTCGGTGCTGGTGCCAGTCAAACCGTTTTTGGCGCTTCCGGCGGCCGCAGCTTCATGAGCAAAATGACCACGTTTGCAGCATGCCTTTTCATGCTGACCAGTTTGTCTCTGGCTTATCTGTACGGCAAGCCCGGCTCTGACAGCCTGATGCCGGACCAGGTTCAACCGGTACAAACCCAGCAACAACAGAGCGCTGAATAGATAATTTTTCTGCCGCAACTTCACGGCAAAAAAAAAGTGCTCATCGACCGGATTCTCTATTGACAAAAACCCGGTCAAATCAGTATAAATACAACCTCGTTAGCGCCGAAGTGGTGGAACTGGTAGACACGCCATCTTGAGGGGGTGGTGGCCAATTGGTCGTGCGAGTTCGAGTCTCGCCTTCGGCACCAAATGAAGATAAAACCCGATACATTGAGTTGTATCGGGTTTTTTATTGTCTATGCGTTGAGACTTGAAGCGCAGTGAGCGCTGACTTAATGTCGGAATGGCGGCCAGGGATGGCGCGTCAGCGAATGGAGAGAAGCCGACGCAGGAACCGCCACGACGGCGGTGACCAAGTGGGCAAGTCTCGCCTTCGGCACCCCCCAAATACAAAACAGCTCCTATTTTACAGGAGTTTTTTATTCCAAGGTTATGCATAGTCGAGAGAGTCACTTGGTGAGATTCAAAAAAAGAAGAAAAGCTTAAAATAAATTCTTCTCAGAAGTTAAACCCAATTGATTGACACCAAGGATCGGAAATAGTAACCTGATTGACGCTTATGGGCAGATTTTGGATTGCGTTTCTGCAATCAGTGAAAAAATGGTGTCGCATCATTCGCCCGATAGCGGCCCTTCAATGTTACTGGTCACATGACTAAAATAGATGCGTAGGAGTGCCCATAAGCACCCTCCCCCCTTCTCTCCAAAGACAATAAATGACTAAACTTGAAAGAATCAGACTCGCTAAAGACAAAAAAGATTTTGCAAAGTTATTAAAAGTCAGTACCGTTTTTTTAACCAACACTTTATATCTCACCCCAATAGAAGACCAATACGAGGAATTCCAAATCCCAAAACGAAGTGGTGGATTCCGAACGATTCATGCACCAACAGCAGAATTAAAAGACCTTCAATCACGACTATCAAATCTACTTCTAGACTGCATTGACGACATCAACAAAGAAAAAGAAATAATTTCTACACTATCACATGGCTTTGTTCGAAAACGCTCTATAATCACAAATGCCCGGCTCCATGTAAGACAAAAAAATGTATTAAATATTGATCTTGAAGATTTTTTCGGAAGTTTTAATTTTGGAAGAGTTAGAGGTTTTTTTCTTAAAAACAACAACTTTAAACTAGATAAAAATATAGCAACAATAATTGCAAAAATAGCTTGTCTAAACGACACTCTTCCGCAAGGAAGTCCATGTTCACCTGTAATCACCAACCTAATTACCCATCCACTAGATATTCGACTTGCACAGCTTGCAAAAAAATCCAGCAGTGTTTACACAAGATATGCTGACGATATTACTTTCTCAACAAGAGAAAGAAATTTCTCAGAAAAAATTGTTTCAATAGAAAACAAAAAAGTTACCCTTAGTAAAAAGCTAAAAGAAGAGATTAGAAGATCAGGATTTAACATTAACCACAAAAAGACAAGACTCCAGTTCGCTGATTCACGTCAAGATGTAACAGGACTAATTGTAAACAAAAAAATAAACATTAAAAGAGAATACTGGAGAGAAACACGAGCAATGTGTCACAGTCTCTTTAAGACAGGAGAATTCACAATAAATGAAAATGGAAATCTCAGAAAAGGTACAATAGATGAGCTTTACGGAAAGCTTAATTTTATAGATTCAATTGACAGATATAACCACTACAACTGTAAAGAATCACTAGATCACAGATATTCTCTAAAAGATAGGGGCATTGATACACACAGAGAAAAGCTAAATGGAAGAGAGTCTACTTTTAGTGATTTCCTTTACTACAAGAATTTCATAGCTAACAATAAACCAACACTTTTATTTGAAGGAAAGACAGACAATATCTATATAAAATATGCGTTAAAAAGCAAATCCAACACCTCCAATGAACTAAAGCCGACAAAAAACGACAATGACCAGTTAGAACTGCCTGTCAGTCTTTTTGATTACACAAAAAGAACACGTTATCTTCTAGACCTATATGGTGGTGGGAATTATTTAAAGTTCTTCTCACAGAGATATAAGAAAAGCCTAAAATATTACAACGTAAAAACACCACAAAACCCTGTCATACTAGTGCTTGACAACGACAATGGCCCAAATGGACTAATCGGTTGGCTCTCTTCACAGAAAATAATATTTCCAAAGATTGAAGAAGATAATAAGAACAACAGTATCAGAAATTCTGATTTTATACATATAGTGTCAAACTTATATCTCATCTTAACCCCTCGTGATAATGGTAATGATAGTATGATGGAGAATTTATTTGACGATAAAGCTCTAAGCTATAAAATTGATGGAAGGGAATTTGAACCAAGCAACGAATACGATAGCACAACAAAATATGGTAAAAATACTTTTTCACTCAAAGTCGTCAAAGACAAACATAAGGAAATCAATTTCGATGGTTTTATTCCATTACTATTGCGTATTGCAAAGGTAATTAAATATCATAAGAAATTTGTCAATTCATAACTTGATTTATTGCGTAGTTTAAGATTACAATCAATAAACTTAAAAGAGTGGGTCAATTAGGGTAATAATTGGTGTTAACGGTATAATATTACCACATAGTGGGTGAGTTCGAGTCTCGCCTTCGGCACCAAATGAAGATAAAACCCGATACATTGAGTTGTATCGGGTTTTTTATTGTTTTAAAAAGCTGAAACGCGAAGCATAAGAACTTATGCAGTAAGCATTTGATTCGTAAATAACTTCGAGAACTCTTCTTTGGGCAATGGCCGAGAATAGAGGTATCCCTGGCCATAACGGAAGCCCATCGCTTTAAGATATTCCCCCTGAATTTCTTCCTCAATCCCTTCGGCAATCAGTTCGAATTCCATTTCGCGAGTAAAAGCCACCAATGATTTTGCCAATGCGGCGTCACCTTTGCTGTGATGAATATCCGTAACAAAGGCACGGTCGAGCTTTATCTTATTGACAGGGAATCGTTTCAGGTAAGCGAGCGACGTATAGCCGGTACCAAAATCATCCAGCGCCAGAGGCACTCCCAACGTATGCAGTTCACCCATCTTTTTCACCGCCAGCTCGACATCGGCCAACATCAAACTTTCCGTTAATTCAAGTTCCAGACATCTGGCAGGAATAGCGTGCGCGTCAATAATCTTCATGACCATTTCAATAAAATCATCGGTGATAAATTGTTTCACAGAAATGTTCACGGCAATCGGCAGCCACTCTTTGTTTGTTTCATAGTGACTGCGAATCTGTTGCGCAACCTGCTCAAGCACCCACTGCCCAATCGGAAGGATCAAGCCGCTCTCTTCCGCAATCGGGATCATTTGCGCAGGGGAAATCCAGCCCATTTCGTCATTGTGCCAACGAAGCAGGGCTTCTGCAGCAATAATTGCTCTGCTTTCAAGATCAACTTGAGGCTGGTAATAGAGCTGCAGCTCCTCTTTTTCAAGCGCTTTATGCAACATGTTGGTTAGATGGAGCGCTTGTTCCGCCTGTTGAGAAAACTCCCGTGAAAAATAGCAGAAACAATCACGACCATTTTTTTTGGATTGGTGCATGGCGTTTTCGGCTTTTTGCATGAGTCCAAGATCGTCACTGCTGTCTCTGGGAAAAAGGGCAATGCCGATACTTGCGGTCAAAAAGAGTTCTGACCCATCAACGATAAAGGGAAGTCGAATCGCGTTGAGAATCTTAGTCGCAACTGTAGAGGCATCCATGGCATCAGCGCCACCATAGGTCATCAACGTAAATTCATCGCCGCTGTGGCGGCAGAAAGAGTCTTCACCTCTGAGACATTTTTTTAGCCGTTTGGCAACTTCGATAAGGATCTTGTCGCCAATAACATGCCCAAGACTGTCATTGATTTTTTTAAAATGGTCCAACCCCAAAGAATAAACAGCAAGAGTCGTCACATGGCGCTGGGCATGCTTGATCGCCTGCTGGAGTCGATCACGAAACAGAACTCGGTTGGCCATGCCGGTCAGTGGATCTGTTTGAGCCAGATGAAGCACTTTTTTCTCCAACGCCTTTTCATTGCTCAGATCCGCGAAGATACCGACATAGCGATAAACAGTCCCGGCATCGTCGGTCAGGGCACGAATCGACAACATTTCCGGATAGCTCTCCCCATCTTTGTTGCGATTCCAGATCTCTCCCTGCCATTGACCGTATTGAGCCAGTTCATTCCACATGGCTTGATAAAAGGACTTATCATGGATCCCGGATTGAAACATGCGCGGAGTTTTACCCAGAACATCCTCTTCATCGTAACCACTAATCCTGCAGAACGCCCTGTTAACAGCAATAATACTACCGGTCACGTCAGTAACTAAAACCCCGTCATTGCTGTTTTCGACCACGGTCATGAGCTGTTTGAGCTGTTCCTCTTTTTCCAAACGCTCACGGATATCCCGCACCGAACTCAAGACAGCGGTGTCCCCTTTGAAAGAGACCAAGGTACTGTTGACTTCCACAGGAATTTTTTCACCATTCCTTGTTGTGTGCGTGCTTTTAAACACAATGGTTCGGCCCTGCAGAATTTCTGCAAAACGCTCACAATTTTTATCTTTGCAAACTTTGGTGCAGTGCGTGCCAATCAGCTCCTCTTCCCGGTAGCCAAGTAAAGATAAAAATGCCTGATTAGCCATCAAAAAATGACCGTTAACATCACGCACAACCAAACCGTCAGCAACAGTGTTAAAAAGGTCCTGGTAGGTTCTCAGGCTGTTCTTCAGTTCAACACTTAAACTCTCAAGTTTTTCTTTATAACGATGCACATCAGAAACATCGTGGAGAAGAAACTGAATCTTTTGCGCCCCCTGCACCGTCATAAGACTGGCAACAACCTCAAGATATAAATCCCTGGCAGGCAAATGAACCACATCACTACAGAAACCTTTCTCACGGGCCGTATTCACAAACTCTTTTACCGAGAGACAACTTTCCGGCATATGAAGATTTTCAAGATTGATCGGCAAACGTTCCGCCTGGATATGGAAAAGGTTTAAAGCCTCAGGATTCATTTTTTCAATGTCACCGGATTCAGAAAGGATCAGTATCGCTTCTTTGCTTTGCTTAAAAAGGGCTTCATAGGATGTGGCCTGACTCTCCGCTTCAAAATAGAGCGGATCGAGACCGAGCTTTTTAACGATCACCCACACAAGGAGCGCCAAAAAAAGCAGCGGAACAGTCACGACCACAACAACGGTTCCGGCATGATTCAGCCACTCCAGAGTCTTGACCTGGTCCTGTTTTTTGAGCTCCAGTATCCCTTCATTGACATTTTTGACCAGGATCTGCGTTTTTGCACTGCGAAATTCTTTCTCTGAATCCCCTTGCCGGTTGGCTGAAAAAATTTCAAACGCATTGGGTGATGTCAGGGTTATTGCGATATATTCAGGATGCTTTTCAAAATAATCATGGAGCATTTTACGAACCTGAACATAGTCACTGCGCAGCAATGCTTCGCTCAGCATCGAAGTGATCAGTTCCTGTTCCAGGTTGAAACTCTGTTGCAGAGCCTGTTCCAATTGCTTTTCGCGTGCCATGGATGACACAAGACCTGCCAGCCCGATAAACAGGCAAAACAAAACAGCCAGCATTAATGCCACACGCCGGTAGGTCATCACGCTTTTTAAGCCAGCTCTATTACTCTTCATTGTCATCCACATTTATCTGGTTAAAACAATCCGTACACAATCGTAAGGGATCATAGTCCTCATTGTGAACAGGCCGGATAGCAACGGCATCAGAGCGCAACTTGTGCAGGATTTTTCGACCTGCCTTTGTGTCGTTGAGATGCAACAAAACCTCTTTGATCTTCAGGGCAACCTCCTCTTCAAGCGAAGAGGAGGCCACAAAAGCATGGTCAGCCACTTTCGGCTGAACCGCCAGAATTCGCAGCCCTTTGGTGCTCATTTTTTCATAGGCTTCATATTTGACTGAGCCGGCATCAAACTTTCCCGCCAGCACCGAAAAAACCACATTTTCATGATTCCCCAAAAACGCATATGAACTCAGGCTTTCAAGAGAAATCCCCACTTTATGCAATTCGGCGCAAGCGAGCTTGAATCCCATGGTCGATTCGCGCGAAACAAACGCAATCGAGTGCCGGTTGAGATCGGACAGATTTTTCAGAGGGCTATCTGCTCTAACCACAATAACACCCCGCAACATCGGGACCCGGCCGTTGAGCACGCCCAATAGTTTAATATCGGGATTGCGGTCAAATGCGTTGACATAGATCGAGGGCCCTAGAAAAGCGATATCCGCCCGTCCAGAGCATAATGTGTCAACATGGGTAGGATAATCTTTTGAAACCTGTAAAACGACCTCATGACCGATACGCACAGAAAGTTCATCAACGAGAGGCTGAAAACGCTCATGCAGCTCTAATGCAGACAAAAAAGGATGTACGACAAACACCAACGGCTTGGCAGTCATTGCGAACGAGCACAAAGGAACAGCCAACACGAAAAACATCACAATCAATAACCGGATTTTCATTCATCAGCCCCCAGTTTATGGTTCTTCCATTCCGGCACCAACAGACTACCGGCAAAAGGCTCGCCGCCCCAGGGATGGGCAACAGCACAAAACACGCCCCCTATTCGGCTATGGTGTAGCAGTAACGGCCCTTTTCTTTCGACTCATACATGGCCCGATCAGCCCGACTGAAGAAAAGAGACTGGTCTTCGCCATCCTGATAAAGGGCAACACCCACACTTGCAGTCAACTTAAGATTATGGGGGTATTCAACGACAATCATCCCCTCAAGTAAACGCTGGCAAAAATGCTCAAGCTCTGTTTTGGTGATAGCGGGGGTCAAAATCACAAACTCTTCGCCACCGAGCCGCGCAAGAAAGTCGGTTTTGCGACATTTTTCCTGCAAATAGGCACTGAAAATTTTCAGGACCTCATCGCCAATACTATGGCCGAAAGTGTCATTGATCTTTTTAAAATGATCAATATCGATCACGGCCATGGCCAACGACTCTTTTCTGCTTTGCGCCTGTGCAATATAGCGCGGAGTTTCATGGTTAAAACGCAGGCGATTCCACAGGCCGGTCAACGGATCTGTCGTCGATAAACGATCCAACTCTCTGTTTTGCTGTTCGAGGAGCAAATCCTGACCATCCTTTTTGACCAACAGTGCCCGAATCATAAAATAAACAGCAACAAAGCCAAGGGCGGTCAAAAAAGCGACGACGGTTGAAGTTTTTACACATTGCGCATTGAATCTGGCCAGGGGAATACTGATCGACATCAACCCGGATAACTGCCCCTCCTGGCGATAAAAACCGTGACTGTCGCCGTAACGGGCAACTAAAGAGGGCGGAGCAATGGCGGGATCACTGTGGCAAAGCAGGCAGCTTGAATCAAAACGCCCAAGCGGAACCGCATAAAAAAGAGCGGCCTGACCATTTTGAACAATTTCTTCGCAATATTCGCTGATCTCGTCGTTCTCAAACTTGCTCAGCAATTGTTCTTCAAAAGCGGTTGCCTGATTTTCGAGGTTAAGGGGGGACCGGGAAGCATAGCGAAAAATAGACGCCGAAAACTCTTTGCCCTGCAAATCAAGAAAAGTTTTCAAAACTTCGCGAGAAATATATGAGCGGGACATCAGTTCCGGAGAAAAATAATCCGCTTGCATGACCCCTTGGTCCTGAAGACGGTAGATCTCCGGACGAATCGTATCATGCACATACTCGCGAATAGCCAATTGCACCTGCAGCAGGTTATAAACGGCCTCCTGTGCCTTGAGCATCTGGCTTTTGTGGATCACCGTGTGAAACAGCACGATCAACGCCACCATGGCGATGCCGAGAAAAACACCGGTTAAGGCAAGTATCTTTTTATTTTTTCCAGTCTGAAGCAAAATGACCCCCCTCGGGCATCTGGAAAAAGCATTCAGCAGGACCGCTCCAGCAAGCTGGTCGCATCATCAACCGGCATAGGCCGGTAGAAATAAAAGCCCTGAATAAAATCACAGTTATTGTCTTTCAAAAACATCAATTGTTCAGCCGTTTCCACCCCTTCTGCAATGGTCTGCATACCAAGGCTCCTGGCAATACCGATAATACTCGTCGCCACGGCATCAGCACTTAAATCCTGTGTTACATCATCAATAAAAGAACGGTCGATTTTCAAATAATCCAACGGTAAGCGCCGTAAATAATTTAAAGACGAATACCCCGTCCCAAAATCATCGACGGCAAGACGAAGTCCCAGATCTTTCAACTCCTTCATAATGCGAATCGACGACAACGGATTCTGCATAATCATACTTTCCGTCAATTCAAACTCGAACCAGCTTGAATCAATGTGATAAGAATCCAGGATCGTTGCAACCTGCTTAGCAAGATCCACCGACTGAAACTGTTTTGCCGAAAGATTGACCGCGACCGGAACAATGGCATAGTCCTGATCAGCCCATTGCCTCAATTGACGACAAACATCCTCAATCACCCATAAGCCAATTTCGTGAATCAATCCGGTCTGTTCGGCCAGAGGAATAAACACACCGGGGGAAATCATACCTCTATCCGAGTGAACCCAACGCAACAGTGCTTCAAATCCAACGATTTTCTCACTACCGGCATCCACCTTAGGCTGGTAGTACACGTGCAATTCGTTTTTGACAATGGCTTGGCGCAGTTCCGCTTCCAGTTCCAGAGATTCCAGAACCAAACCATCCATTGATGATTCAAAGATACAGGTCTGACTGTGCGTTTCCTTGGCCTTGTACATGGCCACATCCGCATGACGCAACAACTCCAAAGAACTCATCCCATGGTCAGGATAACTGCAGATTCCAGCGCTGACAGTTAAAGGGATTTGTCGCTCGCTCACAGTAAAAGGTTCGGAAAGCTCACGGTGAATCGCTTCTGCTGCACACAGTGCGTCATCCAGCGTTTCAACCTCGCTGAGCAGAACGACAAATTCATCCCCGCCCAACCGGACAACCGTATCCGACTCACGTACAACCTTCAAAAGGCGGTCGGCGATCAGTTGTAGGAGCCTGTCACCATTGTCATGGCCCATGCTGTCATTAATCATTTTAAAACGATCAACATCCAGCAAGATCAAGAACACAGTCCCATGAACCCGCTTGGCTTTTAAGATGGCCTGATCCAGTCGATCATGAAGCAATAACCGATTTGCCAATCCCGTTAAGCTGTCATGGGTTGCCAAAAATTCAAAGTGCTGCGCATTCTTCTTCTCTTCAGTGATATCTTCACCAATGACAATCAGGTGCGAACATTGACCTTTTAGATCATAAACCAAAGAGATGGAGATACGTTCCCAATGAATTCCACCATCTTTTGAGCGGATTTCCAACTCCTCTAACCAGGGTTCATCATAGTTTCGGCCATCGTTTGATCCACACTGTGCGGGGATCCGTTGTTGTATAAATTGGTATATAGGGTTGTCTGGATGAGAGCATTCATCCAAAGAATAACCGGTTTTTTCCTTGAAAAACTGATTGAGATAAACCGGCCTGCCGTCGCAGGTGGTCATTAAGATGCAAATCGGGCTTTGGTCTATCGCCTGTAGCAAGCGGTGGTTCTGCTGTTCAAACTTATTCCGTTCAGTGACATCGAGAAACAGGCCAAACTGATAATTTTGATTACCAAACGACACAGTACCACCCTGAATCTCAACATCTTTGAGTTGACCACTCTTTGTAATCAAATAAGATCCAAGCACCTCGCCATGTGCTTCATCCTGATGCTTTTTGAACGTTTGGGTAACAGCAGAGCCCTGGTCTTTTTCAAACTTGGGATGAAGAATATCCTGAGGTTTACCAATCAACTCCTCCGGCGTTCGCTCCACCAGATGAGCCAACTTTTTGTTACATTCAATGATTCTGCCACTGGTACAATCGGCAATAGCAATTCCAATCAGAGAATCTCTAAACAGAGCACGGTATTTTTCTTCTGAAAGAGCAATCTCCTGCTGCACTTCGTCTTCGCGGCGCAGGCGGCTTTGAACAAGATGGCGGAGAAAAAGTAAACCGGCAACGCCAAGCGCCCACAGCAAGGCATGATGTGTCATATCTTTGCGAAACAGGTTCAATTGCGCCTCACGGTAAGGCGCAAGAGGAATTGAGACACTCACCCCACCGCGCACGTCTCCGACCTCATAGCCCTGACTGCTATGGCATTTCAAACACATCAACTCGGTATACATCGGACGAATCAGACGCAGATATTCTTTTCCATCCAGAAGTTGAACAGAGACAACCTCTTCAGGACTCGTTTCCATCTGCTCTAGAGCGTCCCTCTCCCAAGGATCGGGCGTATTTTCGGGACGCAGAGGATTCAGGCTGGTGATATGTCCTTTTGCACCATATTGAACAGCCCCGAGTTCATGAACCTGGCGAGTCATATAGGCAGGATTGACCAGAGTCAGATGTTGACCCTCGCGAGTAACCACGTCTCGATGGGGAACATGATCAAGGTGGGGGTTGGGTGGCGTATGATCACTGACGGAAACATAAAGCCCACCCTGCTTAGCAGCCCAGCGCCGATAAACGACATCCTTGTTAAAGCTACCTGCGGCTTCGGCCTTTGCCAGATCGATAATAAGCTGTTGCTGACTTGTGTATTCTGACCAGGCGCCATAAAAAATAAGTCCCGACCATAGAACAAACAGGGTGAACCACAACCCCTTTGTCGATGTTCTGTGGGTCATACAATGCTCCAATCCCTTGCGCCGTCAGTTTACGCCTGAAGACTTTTCACACAGTTCTTTCCAGCTTTTTTGGCTTCATAAACCCCTTTGTCAGCCGCCACGAGCAGAGCTTCAAGTGTTTGCACATTGTCCATCATCGCAGCCACTCCAATACTGGTACTGGCCTGACGTAAATCGTTCCCAAGTGGATACTGTAACTCGTTAATCGCCTGATGCAATAATTCCCCGACGTGCATTGCCCCTACAATGTCCGTCTTCGGACAGATGATCAGAAATTCATCCCCTCCCATTCGACACACAATATCATCGGTACGTACCATCTCTTTGAGCTGACGGGCCAGCAGGCACAGCACTTGATCTCCAACATCGTGTCCGTAGGTATCATTAATCTCTTTAAAACCATCGGTGTCAATTATGATACACGCCAAATCCAACCCTTCTGGTTGCGCTTCGTCCCAAAGTGCTTCGAGAGTCAACAGGGCATGACGACGGTTATACAGCCCGGTTAAAAAATCCGTCATAGCCAATTCGCCCAACTGTTGATTGGCCTCAACCAGCTCTTGAGTTCTTTCATCAACCCGCCGTTCAAGGGTTTGATTCAGGTCACGCAATTCATGGTTGCGATTGAGCACCTGGTGAAACAAGCGATTGAGAGCTTCGAGCAACACCCCTTTTGCCCCATCCGCCTGATGTTCACAATGTTCATACGCTTGCTGCGGGTTGTTGCCTTGTTCAATCAGAGTACACTGCTCGCCAAAACTTCGGTCCGAGCCGAGGATGTGGTAGACAAGCCAGTTCATCAAAAATTCAAATAACGGCTTTCCCGTGTCCCGCCCCAGTTTACTCTCACCGTAAAGATGAAGGACACTCTGCAAAAAGCTGGCATGTTCATTTTTATGATAGTCAACATGACGCTCATCAATGCCGATGGTTTCCATCAGATTTTCCTCTTCGGAAAAATGATACTGTGTATACGAAACCAGCTCAGCAAAAATCTCTTCCATCTCTTTGCAAAGCGCATTCTTGTCGAAAAGAATGCGGCCAAAACGATTGGTGATCTCAACCAGGTGACGATGTTGCTGGTCAACATCATCAAGACCTGTTTCAAAATTTTCATTCCAGACGATTACGTCCATATATATCATTCCATTAAAACATGTGTTATTTCGACGAGAGATAGTTTGTTTCAATCGCCTCGACAGGCAGTGGACGGCTCATCAGGAAGCCCTGCACTTCGTCACAGCCATGCTTGATCAGAAATTGTTTTTGCAGCTCCGTCTCAACACCTTCGGCAATCGTTTTCAAGCCAAGGCTTTTTGCCATGGAAATAATCGCTGTAATAATGGCGGCATCATTTTCATCATTTTCCAGATCCATGACAAAAGAGCGATCTATTTTCAATTTTGAAAAAGGAAAGCTTTTCAAATAACTCAAAGAGGAATATCCGGTGCCAAAATCGTCAATGGCTAACTTGACTCCCAGCCCCCTGATCGCGCTTAAAAGCTCCATGGACTTTTCCAGGCGATCCATGACGGCACTTTCGGTAATTTCCAATTCAATCAGTTGCGCAGTGATTTGAAATTCATTCAGACATTCTTCGAGAATGTGAACAAAGTTATTCTTTTTCATCTGCAAACTGGAAACATTCACGGCAACAGGCACAACCGAAATTCCGGCCTGCTCCCAACTGTGAATCTGCTGACAGACCTGGCGTAACACCCACCGGCCCAGGGAGTGAATCAGGCCGGTTTCTTCGGCAAGGGGAATAAACTCGCCGGGAGAAACAGGCCCTTCTGCAGGGTGATTCCAGCGAACCAGAGCTTCGAACCCAACTAAGACGTCATTTTCAAGGTTAAATTGCGGCTGATAGTGAATATGGAGTTTATCATTCTCTATGGCATGTTTGAGGTCGGCTTCCATACGTAAGCTCTGCGGGGCAATCTCGCCATATTTCGGGTCATACACAGTGACAGCTCCGCCCCCCATATCATCCTTGGAGGTCCGCATAGCTACATCCGCCCGTGCCAAAAGCTCGGTGGAGTTCTCAGCCTGTTCCGGGTAAAAAGCGATGCCGAGACTGCAAGAAGGGATCAACTCATGACCATTGGCATGGAAACTTTGTTTAATTCCTTTCAACACCACGTCGGCCAGATCGACCACATCCTCCTGCTGAGGCACTTCCTCCAACAGGATAAAAAATTGACTCCCGGAATCTTTTGCCACCGTCTGACCTTGCGGAACCAACGTGTTCAAGCGCTGAGCAACCTCCTGCAACAGGCAATCCCCCACATGGTGCCCCAACGTCTCGTTGATTTTTTTGAAACGATCCAAAGTCAGGCTGATCAGAGCCAAGTGGGTATTTTTTATTAACGCATGATAAATCGCTTGGTTGACCCGGTCCAATAAGACAGAACGATTGGGCAGGCCGGTCAGATTATCGTAATGGGTTAAATCGTAAATTTTTCGTTCCTGTTCAATCAGGCTGTTTTCAACCTCAAGGCGTTTGGTGATATCACGAAACGATTCAATCACCCCCAACATGTTGCCACTCTCATCAAAGTAGGGAGCCGCCTGAATTTCATAGATTTTATTCTTCGAATCGATGTGCTCGATAATGGATGCGGGTTTTCCTGTTTTCAAAACCGTATGCATGGGACACGACTTGGATCGACAATCACACGGCAGACTGCCACGCTGGAAAGCCTCATAACAGCACACCTCTTCAGGATCATCGAGTTTACCGTCTGCCAGAGCCAGGGCAGCACGATTAGCTTTCTTAATGTGGCGAGAGGTATCCAGAACCAGAACAGGATCCACCATATTGTCAATCACCGTCTGGAAAAACTCATGTTCTTTTTGGATCTGCTGACGGGCATTCTTCTGGGCCGTAATGTCGTGAATAATGAGAAACAAGCAGGCTTTTTGATCCACATCGACAGGACTCAACCGCACCTCCAGGCAGCGCAGTTCTCCAACATCCTGATAGGGCAATTCAATAAACTCTTGTCGGCCATTGAGACAAACGGTTAACAGCTCAGCCAATTCCTGGCGGTCAAGGCCATGCAAGCCGTAAAAACATTTGGCTTTAAGCGCCTGAGCCGACATGCCGTAAAACCGCTCTGCCGCGACATTGGCATCCAAAACGTGATAATTTTCAACATCAACCAGAAACATAATCGATTGATGTACATGAAACATGCTGTAGATTTGTTGCCTTTTTTGCCTCAACCTCTCTTCCCGGCCCTTCACAGCGTTTTTCATTTCATAAAAAGCATTGGCCAGAACATCGAACTCGTTTTGTGCATTCTCCCGATAGGTCAGGATCGCCTGATCGTAGTCTCCTTGTTCCAGGCACAGGGCTGCCGATTTCAGTCCCTTGAGCCGTTTAAGGACAGTGCGCTGCAATAACGCCACCAGCACGACAAATGTCATGAAATATCCGACAACATTGATCGCAGCCAAGGCGAGAAATTTGCTTTTTTGTTCATCACTGAATGACACATTGGGAATCTCAACGATCAGCAATGCCGGCGCAACATCCTGCAGAGAAGAACCTTGTGTTTTCTGATGACAACTAAAACAGGTTTCCTGGTAAAAAATCGGCTGAACATAGCGAAACATTGGCGTCGGAAACTCAACCATTTCACTATATTCATCCATTTGCCGATTGTGTTTAAACAGATGGATCAGGGAAAGGTCTGAATCCAGCGCCTGGTACTGGATATTTTGCGGAAAACGTGCGGCATAGCGGATATGAATATCACCCTGGCCGGTTTGAGACAGTTTAGTGGCCGATTCGCCCAGCAAATTTTTTCTATGGACAGACGGCGGGTCCTGATCCGTCAAAAGACTTGAACGACATTGGTTTTGATAGAGGGATAACAGAGAACAGATATTTCGCGCCTGTGCCGTAAGGCGGCCACGGATGTTTTCTTTGACTTTGCCATTAAAAAAAACAAGCGTTGCCGACATGGAAATCATACAAGCCAGCAGTGCGACCAGCATAAACAGGCTGCGGATTTTCATCTTCACACCCACTTCCAATGAATACAGACACAACAATTCAAATCAAAGTGCCTCATGAGATAAAAGATTAGCACAAATCCAACACCTTGCGAGGGATTTTAACTAAAGACAGCACCGTATCAACACCACTGCGCTTAATGGTTTCGTTAGGCATACCAAACACGACACAACTGGCTTCATCCTGAGCGAAATTAACCGCTTCGGCCTCCTTCATCTCTTTCATACCTTTGTGTCGTCATCCCCCATACCGGCCAGAATCACTCCGATGGCATTCTTACCCGCGTAACACGCGGCGCTGCGAAACAGCACATCAATAGAAGGTCGATGTCTTGAAACGAATGGGCCATCTTTCAACTCAACACAATAGCGAACACCACTGCGTTTGAGCAGCACATGGCGGTTGTCGGGGCCATACAGCGTCACCGCCACACAAGCGCCCTGCACTGTTTCAATCAGCGTTGTTGAGGTCGCGACTCAAAGTTCTCCGGGTTTCAGAGAGAGTCGTGCGTGGATAGGAGGTCAGTCAACGCGATACACCGTCGGAGCCACCTGAGTCAAAGGGAGATCAAAGCCATGTAACGACTCTGAATGACCGAGAAACAGAAAACCTCCCGGCTGTAACTTGCGACAGAACTTCCTGACCAGACGCTCCTGCGTCTCTTTATCAAAATAAATAATGACATTGCGGCAGAAAATGACATCCATCGGGTGCGGCAGACTGAAATCCGCATCCATGAAATTCAGACGCCCGAAACGGATTTTCTTACGCAGCACGGGGGCAATACGCACCAGTGGATTATTGCGATCCTTGCTGCGCAACAAATAGCGCGAACGCATCTCCATCGGCACCGGCACAATCCGATCTGCATGATAAATGGCCTTTTTGGCATGATCGAGAACTTTGGTGGAGATATCTGTGGCAATAATCTCGTAATTAAAGTCCCCCGCAGGTTGCTTCTCGGCATAATCTGCTAATACCATGGACATGGTATAGGGCTCTTCCCCGGAGGAACAGCCGGCACTCCAAATTTTGAATGAACGACGTCGAGGCAGTTCCCTTTGCCAAGAGGGAAGAATTGTCTGGGTCAGATAATCAAAGTGATTCGCTTCGCGGAAAAAATCCGTTTTATTGGTCGTGATCACATCGAACAGGTGAACCCGTTCAAACTTTTGCCCCTCTTCGGTAAAAATAAAATCACAATATTCGCTGATGGAAGAGAGCTTCAAAGCCCTGACACGTTTAGTCAAACGCCCCATCAGCATAGATCTCTTGGAGTCTGACAATGTGATGCCAAGCTCTTGATAAATATAACGGCTGAGACGGTCAAAATCACGCTGGGTCAGACTCATTCAACATCCCTCGCCCAAAACGAGGCGACAAGGCAATCGCCTGTCGCCTCGCAACTTAATATTTCACAATCATATCAATATTCTTCAAATTCACTGTCCAAAGAATCTTTCCCCGCGCCCATATCAAGCATCAAGCCACTGTTACCCGGACTGGCCGCTGCGACTTTTTTGCCCGGAAGAGTTTCTTTAAGCTTGGGAGCCTTAGGGGGGGCTTTGGGGCTGTTAAGCTGTTTGGCTCCCGCAGAATCCAGCTTGAAGAACGAGATGGTATCCTGCAACTGAGCGGCCTGAGCATTGAGTTCCTCAGAGGTAGACGCCATCTCTTCGGCAGCAGCAGCATTCTGCTGAATCACCTGATCAAGCTGCTGAATCGCTTTGTTAACTTGGTCGGCTCCGGTATCCTGCTCTTTACTGGCTGCGGCAATCTCCTGCACCAACTCGGCAGTGCGCTGAATATCCGGAACCATCTTGGCCAGCATTTCACCAGCGGTTTCAGCCACTTCCACACTGCTAGATGACAAGTCGCTGATCTCGGCGGCAGCACTCTGGCTACGTTCGGCCAATTTGCGCACTTCCGAGGCAACAACGGCAAAGCCCTTACCATGTTCACCGGCACGTGCCGCCTCAATCGCCGCGTTGAGCGCCAGCAAGTTTGTCTGGCGGGCAATTTCTTCAATGATGGAGATCTTCTCGGCAATATCTTTCATCGCCTTGACCGTCTCTTCGACCGCCTTGCCACCACCCTGAGCGTCCTGAGAGGATTTAAGGGCAATCTTCTCGGTCTGCATGGCATTATCAGCGTTCTGCTTGATGTTCGCCGCCATCTCTTCCATCGACGACGAAGCTTCTTCGGCCGCAGCCGCTTGCTCGGTCGCACCCTGACTCATCTCTTCAGAGCTGGCAGACAGTTCCTGACTACCGGAAGCCACATTATTGGAGGCCGCTCGCACATCGCCAACGATCGTTTTGAGCTTCTCAATCATCTCGCGCAAAGCGTCGGCCATTTTACCCACTTCATCTTTTTGTTCCACATCAATGGTGGCTTCAAGATTACCCTGAGCAATCTCCTGAGCAAAAGCGATCCCCTTCTGTAAAGGACCAATGATGCCGCGGGCAATAACAAAGGCAAGCAGGATCGCAATGGGAAATGCGGCGGTCAGGCTCCAGATAACCCCCTGACGCGTGTTGGATGCCGCGAGGAGCATCTCTTCATCGGTCATAATGTGCTCATCCGTTGTGTGCGAAACCTCGCCGAGAATTTTTTGCACCTGCTTAAGATTGGGAACCGTTTCCGTCGCGTAAATTTTCTTTGCCGCATTCATACTAGACACACGTTCATCGGCCCGATCTTTTATTTTAGACAGAATAGCCTGTGTTTCCTTCAAGGCAACAAGCGTTTCCTTTTCAAACACCTCTTGGGCGGCCTTCTTGGGTAACTGCTTGATCTGTTTTGCCGACTGGTGCAAACGAGCGTGGGGTTCCTTGATCGCTTCAAGCAAATGCGCCAGTTCCGGATCACTCTTGGCAACTTCTTTACCTTGGACGCCATAAAGGAATTTACCTAACCCACATAATTCCGGATTTTCCTGTACACTTAATTCGTTCTGTTCACTGGAAAAATACTTAAGAATGGTGTTGGCCCACACCAGGTGATCAACCTCTTTCTCCGCCAAAAATTTTGGCAGTGTCACATCGGCCTGACGGAATGTATCGCCGATTCTCTTGGCGGAATGGTGGAGTTCATTATGGTATTGCTCGATTTCTGCCAGCAAAGCACGCAATTCAGGAACCAACTCTTCGGCCTGTTTACGCCCCTCGCCGTAATACCACTTGCCAAAAGCACATTTATGCGGATCGGTCTGAACAGTCAATTCGGTCACATGATCATCGGTTAACAACGAGTTCACCTCATTAGCCCAATTGAGGTGATCAACTTCCCGCTGAACCATCTCCCCTTTAAGCTTGTTGCCATCAATAACTTCACTGGCATTACTGACAATGTCGCTGATCCCCGAGATACTCCACAATCCCACTCCCAGCATCATCGCCAGAACCAGACCGAAACCGACAAAAAACTTACCGTTGAGTTTTAAATCTTTCCAGCGCATAAAACCTCCTGCTTACAAAAAAGGAACATACCGTATCCAGTTAGTTTTCAAGAATCGCTATCAACAGCCTGAATCAGCGAAATTTCATCGGCCGAGAATACCCGGTCAATATCCAGAATAATGATGAATTCGTCGTTGTGCTTACCCATGCCACGGATAAACTCCGTATCAAGCTTGGTGCCGATGCGTGGCGGTGGTTCGATCTGGTCGGGGTCGAGTTCGAGCACTTCCTGGACTGAGTCGACCAGGGCGCCGAGCACGCTGGGTTCGCCGTCCATGACCACTTCGGTGATGATAATGCAGGTGTTGACGGTGGCTTCGGCTTCACGCATGCTGAATTTGACCCGCATGTCGACGACGGGGACAACGCTGCCACGCAGATTGATAACGCCACGCATGAAGATGGGAGTCTGCGGCACTTTGGTGACATCAGTGAAGTCGAGGACTTCGCGTACTTTGGCGATTTCGAGAGCAAAGACTTCTTCGTCGAGCTTGAAGGTCAGATATTGGTTCATCTGCTCCAAATCTTCTGCGGACATGGTGGTTCTCCTTTCCCCTTATGCTTAATCGTGTTGTCTAAAACCTGTAGGTGTTTTTTACGGTTGGCTGACACGCCCCTCCTCACTGGCTTTCTGCATCAGATAGACAATGTCGAGAATAAGAGCAACACTGCCGTCACCGAGGATGGTGGCGCCGGAGACACACTGCACATCGCGATACATGGGGCCGAGGGATTTGATAACGGTCTGGTGTTCGCCGATGACGTTGTCGACGACGAAACCGAGCTGCTGGCCGTTGATCTGGGTGATGACGATCTGCTGTACTGCGGGCCGGTTGCCGTCGATGGCAAATTCTTCGCGTAACGGAACGTAGGGCACCAGGTGGCCGCGAACCTTGGCGAGATTGCGGCCGTGAGAGTCGTGGATGTCTTGGGCGGTGAGTTCGATGCATTCTTCAACGGCGGACAGGGGCAGTACGTAGCGGCCGTCACCGATCTGGACGAGCAGGCTTTCGATGATGGCGAGGGTCAGGGGGATGCGCAGGCTAACGGTGCTGCCCTGGCCTTTTTGACTGTCGAGGGTGATGCTGCCGCGTAATGATTCGATGGCGCGTTTGACGACGTCCATGCCGACGCCGCGCCCGGACAGGCCGGTGACTTGCTGGGCGGTGGAGAAGCCGGGGGCGAAGATGAGGTTGAGCAGGTCGGTGTGGCTCAGTTGGTCGTCGGCGCCGATGACGCCTTTGCTGATGGCTTTTTGGCGGATCACTTCGGGATCCATGCCTTTGCCGTCGTCGCTGATGTTGATGATGACGCTGTCGCCGGAGTGTTCGGCGCTTAAGTGGACCTGGCCGGTGCGGGGCTTGCCGGCGGCAACGCGGTCGTCGGGCATCTCGATGCCGTGGTCCATGCTGTTGCGGATGATGTGGACGAGGGGGTCGCCGAGTTGCTCGATGACGGTTTTGTCGAGTTCGGTGTCGGCGCCGGTGGTTTTGAGTTCGACTTCTTTGCCGAGATCGGCGCTGATGTCGCGCACGAGGCGTTTGAATTTGCTGAACGTGCTGCCGATGGGTAGCATGCGGATGTTGAGGGTGCTGTCGCGTAAGTCTTCGGTGAGGCGTTCGACTTCTTCGGCGATGGAGAGCAAATCGGCATCGTGGCGCTGGTTGGCGACTTGGCTGAGGCGCGATTGAACGGTGACCATTTCGCCGACGAGGTTGACGAGGTCGTCGAGTTTGTCAGCGGGGACGCGCAGGCTGCTGGCACCTTGGCTTTTTTCTTTTTTCTTTTCTTTGAGTTTTCGAATCTCCTGCTGTTCGAGCAGGGCGGAGTCGACTTGGTCACGACTGACAAGATTCGCTTCGACGAGCAGATCGCCGATACGTTTGTTGTGGGCGAGGACGTCGTCGATCTGCTCCTGACTGATGTCGCCACGTTCGACGAGAATATCGCCGAGGCGCTTTTTTTCCATATCATCGTCATCGCTGCCGAGATCAATGCGCTTGATGGTTAATTCACAGTCGTCTTCGACGAAGATGAACACGTCGCGGATGGCGTCTTCGCCACAGTCGCTGGTGAGGATAATATCCCAACAGGCGTAGCAGTCTTCGGGATTGAGATTTTCAAGATCAACGATATCTGCTTTGTGGGCAATGGTGCGGCTGTCACCGAGTTCGGCGAGTTCATCGAGCAGTTGGGCAATGGAGGTGCCGTTGTGCATAATATCAAGTGATGGCCGAAAGCGGATACGGTAGGTGGTGGGTTCGTCTTTTTTGTCGGCATTGCCAGCGGTGGCTGTTGTCGGTGTCGGTGTCGGTGTCGGTGACAACGGTGCGCTACCGCCTCTGGCAAGAGCCTGGAACTGTGCAACGAGGTCTGCACCCTGGGCGGCGTATTGCCCCTGTTCTTCAGCGTCGCAATCGAGCAGGGCAAGGATATGGTCACGGGCCTTGAGCGACAGATCAACGAGTTGTTTGGTGACGGGCAACTCACCGTTACGCACCAGATCGAAGACGGTTTCAACTTCGTGGGTGAATTCGGAGATGGTGGTAAACCCGAACATGGCACCGGAGCCTTTGATAGTGTGCATGGCCCGGAACACTTTGCTGATGGTCTCGTGGTCGTCGGGCTGTTCTTCAAGCTCTAGCAGCGAATCTTCGAGTTCACTGAGCAGTTCGTAGGCTTCTTCCTTAAAGGCATTTTGTGGGGCATCCTGCATGGGCGTCCTCGTCTTTGCTCGGCGGTTTTAGGTGAGGTTTTCCGGTATCCACAGGCATTTCATCGGATCTTCGGCCTCGTTGCAGGCCTGATCGCGAAAGAAGCCGAGGGATTGAGCACGATCGATAAAGGCTTCGGTGCATTGACCTTTGATCTGGAAGTGTTTGCCATACTTCTGAGCGTATTTGTTGGCGCTGCATAAGAGCTGCAACACGCTGTAATCGACATCGGTGACGGCGGCCATGTCGAGAATCACGTGGTCATGGCTCTGCAGGGCACTGAGCAGATCGTTTTTAAGTTGGCCGATGGTGGCGATACCCAGATCACCGCTGACAATCAGCAGTTGATAGGCTGCGCCGTCACTGTTTTGAATGGTTTTGCTTTCCAGTTCAAACATGGCTTCTCCGTTGTGGCCTGTCTAGCAGGATGTTGAAAAGGTCCCATCCAGGGCCTTTTCAATGACGCAAGCCGAAAATGCGATTTCCGTCTTGCTTACAAAATCAAGGGCTTGAAAACCTGTCCTTGATTTTGGTCGCCCGTCCATGGGCTAAACAGGCTGTTTTTCAACAGCCTGTTTAGCCGAGCACTTTTTTGACGACACCGAGAAGTTTTTGCGGATCAAAGGGTTTGACCAGCCAGCCGGTAAGCCCCGCGGCTTTGCCTTTGGCCTTGAAGTCGGCTCCGGCTTCGGTGGTGAGCATCAGAATCGGGGTGAATTTGTAGGTGGGCGCGGCGCGCAGTTTCTGTACCAGGGTCAGCCCGTCCATCACCGGCATGTTGAGGTCGGTGAGCACCAGGTCAACTTTGTGTTTTTGCGCGGCGGCGAGAGCTTCCTGACCGTTGCCGGCTTCAATCACCTGATAACCGGCACCTTTGAGAGTGAAGGACACCATCTGCAGGATCGATTTTGAATCATCGACCGCTAACACTGTTTTTGCCATAGAGTCTGTTCTCCCTTTCCTTATCTATCCAATTTTCCGATGTTTTCTAGACTAGCTCAAAAAAGCTCAATGTCACCTTCGTCCATGTTTTTCTGCGACACCGGGTTATGGTGACTTGCTTTGACTAGATCTGTCGACTCCAGCAGGAACTTTTCGAGCCGTTGTGTTGTGTTTTCTGTAGAATCGCTCTGATCCAGGGTGCTATTAAGATCAGCGAAGAGTCGGTCTAAAGAATCCAAGCGCTTACTGACGGTTCCAATAACCTGAGTCGCCATATCCTGAAACTGTAAATTGGTCACCGCCTGACGCACTTGCTGTGATACGGCCTCTGCAAGTCCAGAAATATCTCGGGCGCTGCGTTCAACCACCGCGTTAAAATCATGGGCCTGCGTCATGGCACGACCGATATGGTCCCGCTCCTCCTCAACCAGTTGGTCCGAACGCTGGGACAATGATTTAATGGAGAGGCTCACTTCACCAAACGCTCTGGAAATTTGCTGGACCGAAGCATCAATCTGTTCACTGAAGCGATTCGAGCGAATGGACAAATTGCGTACTTCTTCAGCAACAACAGCAAACCCCTTTCCGGCAGCTCCGGCCCGGGCAGCTTCCACGGCGGCATTGATAGCCAGAAGATTGGTCTGGTCGGCAATTTTTCGCACCTCACCGAGCATGCCGAGAACTTTTTGGAACTGCTCTTGGGTGGCATCCATGGACGTCATTAATTCGGTGGTCTGGCTATTGTTTTCGATGGTGGCATCAAGAAGACGCTGCATAACGTCTTCGATTTCTTTAAACATCTGCTGAAACGAAAGAGAATCGCCGCCATCTGTCTGACGCCCACCTTGAATAATTCCCAACGCAAGGGTCTTTTGCTCATCTGTGAGGTTTTCCAACTTGGTAAAGCTGGCAATCAACTTTTCAATCGCATCTGCCAGGATTGTCTGAACCTGAATATTTTCGTTTTGTCCGTCCTGACATTGCGCTGTTACTTCCTGTTGTAAACTCGTTAACAGGGTTTTTGTTTCACTGATGAGCAAATTTTCTGAGGGTGTACTGTGCTCGTCCAAAACAACAGTGGCAGATGTTTTTTCTGCGGAGAACGACAGCCAATACAGCCCCCAGCCACTGAGCGCTGTTACGACGACCAAAACGACGGCAATGAGATCACTTTGCATCACTGCCAAACCGAGCATCACCAGTTGCACCAAGGCAAGAATAAGACACCCCCACTTTACATTAACCGCCATGAGTCCGTTCCTGTCCTTTCTCATCCAATGACTTTTGATAAATCGTCGATAAACTGTTCTCGCCGACAAAAGCACAGTGCAGTGTGCGCCAAACCTTCCAGCGAAGTTTCAATTTCCGTTTTTTCCTGTTCACTGAAACCAACAAAAAATGTCGGAACTCCCGTCATGATCATTTGAGAAAAAAGAGGGCTTTTATCTTTGGATGTAATGACCAGTGCAGCAACGTCGATAAGATTGGCTCGGCAAGTACTCAACCAATTCACCGTCTCTTCCACATGTTTAAAAACTACCACCTCATAGTTATTTAACTGAAGGCGAAAAACATCACTGCGCCCCCTGGTAGTTGGATCAAAAACAACAACACACGCCACAGCCCCCTCCGTTTTTTTAGCCTTTCCATCTTTATAAAACTACAAAATTTGTAAAAAACTACAACAAGACAATGAAAATAAAGTTCAAATTAAGTTAAATTCATTTATGAGACCAAACACCATTTGCTTTCAAGAAAAATCAAGCTGCCGCCACTTTGTCTATAAAAACGATAAATGCCCTGAAATTTAAAGAGAAAATTTTATAGAAATAAAAACGTATACTCGCTATATTTGCATAGTTCATATATTTAATAGATATTTTTTTAAGGATAAAAAAATTTCTAAAAACCACCACAAGAGTCCGCTAACATCCAGAAATTGTATAAATCATCAAATAATGGACTGCAGAAAACTAGGCCTAAATCTCATTAAACATGAGGCTTTGCCACATCAACAGGAAGTTTTTTCTCTTTTAGTGAGAGCAAAAAAATAGAGGTGGGAAGAGCCAAGCCCATCCATTAAAAACGCACCGCTCGTGGTTACGTGGGAGACTTATAAGTGTTATTCAGAGGAGTTTAAAGGGAGCTTTAAATGAAATTCTGTCCCTGCACCAAGGGTACTGTCGACGGAGATTAAGCCATGATGTTTGCCAATAATATCGTAGCAGATACTTAATCCCAGCCCAGTCCCCTCGCCGACTTTTTTGGTGGTAAAAAATGGATCAAAAATACGTGACTTAACGTCGTCAGACATACCGCAACCGTTATCCTTCACAGTGATATGAGCCCATTGTTCGTCGGCCCAGGTCTTGAGGATAATCACCCCCTGTTGCTCAATAGCTTGCGCAGCATTGACCAGCAGATTGAGCAGGACTTGGTTAAGTTGCTGAGGATTGCACAGAACCTGGGGAAGGACTCCATACTCTTTTTCAATCCTGCAGTTATACTTGATCTCGTTCCAGGCAATACTGAGACTCGCTTCAAGACAGTCATGCAGGTCAGTCCAGTGCAAACCAGCATCATCAACACGGGAAAAACTCTTAAGGTTCTGCACGATCACACTGACACGGTCCGTTCCCTCAATTGATTCTTTGATCAAATCAGCCGTATCTTCGAGAAGATAATCAACCTTACTGCCCTTGCGACACTCTTTGGCCTGTTGGAGAAGGTCATCGTGGCCGGATTGATGAATAATCTGTTCCAACGAATCCATATAAGCAGTGATACGCTGTAGATACTTGCCAAGCGTGTTGAGGTTACTGTGGATAAAGCCAACAGGATTGTTTATTTCATGGGCAACACCAGCGGCGAGTTGTCCAATCGACGCCATCTTTTCCTGTTGTACCAGTTGACTTTGAGCAACCTTCTGCGATTCATAGCTTTTCTCTAACTGCTCAGTCAACTGATGAAGCGCGGTCACATCATGCAAAGTCACAACCCGGATATCTTGATTTTTTTCATCTTTTTCCAAAAAATCAAACGCTCGCCATGAAAACCATTTTTTAATGCGGTCATCGTAAAATTCGCCTTGGCCGTGATCAAAAAATTGCCGTGTCACATCTTGCGGCAAAAGGTCATTCACTGACGTGCCTGTGAGCTTTTTGATCGAACGCCCATAGTGCTTCTCAACGGCCAGATTAATGCGCTGAATATGCCCTGCTCCATCCATCAGAAACATAATGTCATCAATACAATCAAAACTCAGTGCCCACTCCCGGCTGATTTTTTCAACGTCATCGAATAATTGCCGCAACTGTTTATGTTGTTGGTGGAGAAGTTGCTGGTCCTGGCGCTGGCGCGTCACATCTTGAATCAGAAAAAGAATATGCGTCACCTCGTTCTGTTGATCAAGTACCGGAGTGACAACCAATTCGACGACCCGCTTCTGCTCCTCAAAAAAACATACTTTTTCCCCTTTCCAGGTTTCCCCTGTCACCAGACAAGGCCACAAATCGGGCAGTTGGCCGCGGTGTTCCCGGGAAAACAGGTCAAGTTTCCGGCCTTGTATCGCGCCGAGGGTACGACACTGCAACCCATGAAAGGCTTCATTGGCATACAGCACATTTCCGTCATTATCAGTCACAACAATCCCTGTTGGACTCTGCTCGAGAGCCAGGGCAAGCGCCTGTGTCCTAAATTGCGCCTCATGGCGACGACTGATATTCATAAAGGTGGCAATACGGCCACAGCGCTTACCGTGTTTATCCACGAGAGGCAGACAACGGTACTCCATCCATTCCAACGTCCCACCGGAAGTCAAAATGCGGATCTCAACATCTTGATGACCGGCAGGATGGGTTTGATGATGCTCCCACAATAAGCGGTCATCGGAATGAATCATCTGCTCCAAAAGCTGAGGTTGGTCAAGAAATTGTTCCATTTTCCAGCCGAACAGTTTCAAGCAGTTCGGTGAGATATATCGAAGATTTTCATCACTGTCGAACCAGCAGACAACCTCGCGACCAAAGCGATTGACACTACGGAAGAGAAGGTCTCGCTGCTGCTCGGACATTTTTTCCAATTCGTCTAACACCAACGGTAAAGACTGTGCGTCTTTGCTGGAATTTGTCATCGCCGCCTCTAATCATTAAATTTCGTCCAACGAAGATAGATTCTGTACAGTTTATCATGCTCTGGTAAACTCGTTACACTATAGACATTAAAACCTTACCACAAAGTTTTGATTGTGCTCACGTCCACATTGTCTGCGCGAGGCTGAAATGGCTGAACTTTTTAAAATTCTTTTTGTTGATGATGAAGCAAATGTCTTAAAATCGCTGCGCCGCTTATTTCTGGACGAGGAGGACTACGACATCCTGACGGCATCTTCTGGAATGGAAGGTCTCGAAATCATTAAGGAGAATAATGATATCCTCGTTATCATTTCCGACTACCGGATGCCTGAAATGACCGGAGTGGAATTTTTGGCTCAGGCCACCCAATTGTTACCCCATTCCATCCGGATCGTTCTCTCCGGTTATGCCGATACCGCCGCCGTTGTTGAAGCGATTAACATTGGCCATATTTACAAATTCATCCCCAAGCCGTGGGACGATGACCAGCTACGTATTGACATTCACAATGCCGTCGAAACAGTGCTTCTTGACAAGAAAAACCGTCAGCTCAGTGATGCACTTGAGAAACGGAATAAAGAGCTCAAAGAGCTGAACAGCGGGTTGGAAAAAGAGGTTGAAAAACGCACGGCATCACTGCGTCTGCGCAGTCAGGTGTTGCAGTTGGCTCAGGAGATTCTCGACAGTTTACCCATTGCGGTTCTTGGTATTGATCTTGAGGATCAGATCGTCCAAATCAACCAGCAAGGGATTGATCTTTTAGCCGATGAGGGAGAAATCCTGTTGGGCGCATCAGTGAAGAGTACGTTTCCTCCTGGGTTGATGGAACTGGTAGAGCAGATTAAACGCGATGGAAATGCCCACATGGAGCTTGACTGCAAGAACACAAAGGTGACCGGAATCGGCTCGTTTCTGGATAACAACAAGGAACGGGGAATGATTATTTCTCTAACCCCACGTTGAGATTGTTATGATGGCGACACAGAATCAACACCTACCGGAACTCACTGAGATCTTAGACGAGCTGGATGCCCTGCCTCAGCTTCCCGATATCGCTGCGGCCATGTTGCGCCTTCTCAACCAGCAGGAAAATGACACCGAAGAGCTTGCCCGAATTATTGCCAGCGACCCGGTTTTGGCGGCCCGTGTTTTACGGGTGGCCAATTCAAGCTATTATGGGTTTTCCCGCCAGATTAAAACAATTCTTGATGCCACCGTGCTTCTCGGCCAGAAGACACTGCGCAACCTGGTTTTGACCATGGCCCTCAAAGGGCTATACCGGCTGAGTGATCCCAGCGAAAAAATGCTCTGGGAAGAATCCATGGCTCATGCTCTGGGCAGTCAGTTTTTATCAACAACATATGCTGTTGCAGATCCGGAAGAGGCGTTTTTAGCCGGCTTGCTGGCCAACATCGGTGAGTTGTTTTTTCTGCAACAAAATCCACACGCCTATCACAACTGTCTAAAGAATAAGGTCACCGCCCAGTGTTCTCGTGAAGAGTTATCTCGCCACCATTTCCCCTGGTCTTTTAGCCAAATGGGAGCGGCGATTCTGGCACATTGGAAATTTTCATCGGAATTGGTCCTGTGTACGCTCTATTCCTGTCAACCTAACCACCCGCAGGATATGGCCCCGGAAACTTCTCGTCTCGCCCATCTGGTTTTTGTCAGTCGCTGTCTTTGTTGTCAACTGCATATCGGCAACACCCAGCCAGTCTGCAACAAGACACTGGACGAACATTTGAATAAAACCCTTCTATCGTCACAGCAAATTAAGCCTCAACAGCTTCTTGATGAGTTCAACGCTCTCTATCAAAAAAATATCCAGACACTTCTTTCGGCCTGAAACAGACACCGCGACGCATCACGCCTGCAGGGTACACAAAGCGGGTCCATTAGCTCTCATCATCTTTAAAAAGAACCAGCACATCCTGCTCCGGTGTATCAATGTCATAATATCGCTTGAGTGCGTTGATATTCCCTTCGTTGAGGACAACCCCTTTTTTCAACAACAAAAGTCCGGTACCACTGTAAACATCGCGCAAAATCATCATTCCTGGACGTAACATTCTGGGTCCACACTCTTTGCGCGTGGCATTTTCCAGCACACTGTCCAGGGCACTGTAATGGGCCTTGGCGGCATCGTGCAAAAATTTGATCAAAGCCGGATCAAAACGGCTGCCGAGATCGGATTTCATCCGCTCCAGGACAACATCCAGGGAATCACTGGTTTCATTCATATCGCGATCGAGCTTCTCCGCCATGGCCAGGATCCGACTCCCCAAAGGGATCGCCTCACCGGCCAGTTGATCCGGACCGCCCTCACCATCGAATCGTTCCAAGAGATGTCGGATCAGTACTCCCGCCTCCTGCAACTCAGCAATGGGCCCCAGTGCCGTTTGACTGCGGATCGGAAATTGCTCATACACCTTACGCTCTTCGTCAGACAGATCCTGCTCATTTTTTTTGAGAATCAAATCATCCATTCCCAACTTACCAACACCGTGCAACAGGGCCGCAACCCGAACCTGGCGAATTTCAGCCGGAGTCATACGACTCCATTCGGCCATCTTTTCTGCGATAGCTGCCGTGTTTCGAGCATGGTGACGTAAACTTTCATCTCTCAACTCAATCATGCAGGCAAAAGATTCCAAGACATGATCGATACTGCTGCGCAACAATTTGTTGCTTCGTGCCAGATCTTCACTTTTCTGGCGAATTCGATCCGTTTGATCGAGAACCCGTTGTTTCAAACGATCATTCCAATTTTTCAACTCTTCGTTCTGTTCATGGACAACCGACTGCAGCCGTTCATTTTCTCTGGCCAGATGATATTGTTTTAAAGCATCACGAACCAATAAAGTCAGCTGTTTATCATCCCAGGGTTTGGTCAGGTAACGCCAGATCTGTCCTTGATTGACCGCGGCCATTGTCGCGTCGAGATCCGCATAGCCGGTCAACATTACGCGTAAAGCATCTGGAGCTTTTTCTTTGGCCTGTTGTAAAAATTCCACCCCGGTCATCTCGGGCATGCGTTGGTCGGAAAAAATCAAGGCAACGCGATCAATCTCAATCTCTGATAAGAGGTGCAGCCCTTCGGCTCCGGAAGAAGCAATCTCAACTTCACACTCCTCGTCCATCAACAAACGCCGCAACGCCCTTAAGATACTGGTCTCGTCATCGACGCATAAAACAATGGGGTAAGACTCTTCCACCGTATCCGCTTGTTCAGAATCTGCCATAGGGTCTTTTCCTTTTGCTTGAATCCGTCCGTAAACAATCAACTAAAGCTCAGGCCGCAGCAGCAATTCACGTCACACTGCGGATAAATGTATCCTGCTGAAAAACATGGCGTTCGCTCAATCGTCAGCCTGACTGTTTGCCACATGTTTTTTATTGCGACGTAGTTTGACCAGGTCACACACCTCACGCGCAAAAGCACATTCACATACGTCTTGGCGTGCCTCTAACTTCCTTTTCTCACGGCAGGAACGGGGACAATTTTCATCATAATCCCGATTGTGCTCACAAACCGTTCCACGATGCAAATCAAGAAAATCTGCAACTTCCAGTGCCATGGTTGAATAACAGCCCTCTTTTTGATGGGTGAAAAAGAACAGGCCATACTCCAACTTGGCAAAATCGGCTTTATATCCGTTCAACTGCAAATGCATATCTTCTAAAAAATCATCCCGCGTCTGCCAGACTTCCTGGCAACAGGGACAAATTTTAAACGGAACGCGCGCCATTATTTCCCCTCTGCAACATGAGCCATTCTCAGAAACATTCACACAACAGACATGAACACCTCTACTCCACCCTTCAATTAACAGGTTAGAATTCTATTTTATCATAAAAAAAAATCAATCCATTGAAAGTCTCATCAAAACAGCAACAGCAGCCATCAACGAATCAAAATCAGGCACCATATTAGAGCGATTCGGACTTATTGCAGCGATCAATCCGTCAGTACAATCACAGCACATTTTATTTAGAACGAAGCAACGGTGGGAATCTCCTCATTGTTGATGAACACAATGACGCCGGAGATCTTAAAAAGGGAATAACTTACCAGAAATGATATTTACTGTAAAAAAAGGGGAATTAACGACACTAGGAGGTTGGCGCAGTTTGGCAATGGCACTTAAAGATGGACACCCGCCCAGACAACTCGCCCAACAATGTCAAGAATTGGCAGAGATTCACTCCGGACAATCTGATCTTCATAACGTGGATTGTCTGTTTTGACATGAACATCCCCATTCACCATTTTCTGCAAACGGCGAACGATCACTTTTTCGTCCTGGCGTAAGGCAAAAATAGCATCCGCTGACAAGTCTGGCTGATTCATATCAACCAGAACCAGACTCCCGGCAGCAAAAGTCGGAGCCATACTGTCACCGGTAACTCGTACCGAAAGCAGTTTGTCTACTTCAAACCCCTGATCAACAACCCAGTTCTGAAAAAAATCCATAAAGGTTTTAAAGGACGACAAATTTGCATAATCCCGGACAATACAGGACGGACCGCTGTCATCACAAGCTCCGCTGGGGCAATCTTTGACAAAAGGCTGGCAGGGCTTCTCGCCACCCATCAACAGCCACTGCGGACACACGTGCAATTGTTGACAAATAGCGGCTAAAAAGCCGGCATCCGGCAGGCTGATCCCTTTCTCGTAGCGCCCAAGGGTACTTTTACTGACACCAAAGCGTTGCGCAAAGTCAGGAAGTTTCTGCTTGCCGCGCAAAAAGCGCAGTCTCTCTCCAATCGTTTTCAAAACGACCTCCGTTGTTAAGTGCTCTATCCACACGAACTCATCGCTTCGGCTTCCGCACATATTCGGCCACCGAATCTTTCGCATTAGACAAACCACTAGGCATCATGAACTTAGACATGTCCATTGTCAACCATAACGGTCTTATTTATATAGCATTTTAACTTTCTATGATGGTGAATCTCACTCACGGCAGGATAGACACTTAGCACAAAGGCTGGCTAACAAATGTCTATTATTTAGATAACCGTTTATAATCACCGAAAAAAAACAGATACAAACTAACGCCAACAGGCGAACAGACTCAAGTGCTTAGACATTATAATATAACAATGAGCGCAACAACCCGCTGTTTGTTTTACTTTTGTAAAAGGACTCAGAGGCCTATTAGAGAAACTGCCTCTATAAGAAGAAACATTTATAATGCTGTTTTACATAGGTATTTCTAATATTTAATTCTTGACATAAACCATGTTCTGGGCTATCATGAGAGCAAGATTTTCAAAA